>JAGAJV010000075.1 GCA_017625915.1 Clostridia bacterium | reverse complement strand
GCAAGCAAACAGGTGAGGAACATTTGTCTGCCACCACATATCAACATCAAGACCGCCATTGTTATGCTGAGCGCAAAGTGCAATTTCAAGCATTTCTGTCTTTAAGTCAACGCCCTTAGATAAATAAAGGTCGTATGCAGGCATATTCATAAATTGTAATCTTTCAAGTGGATTACCGAAGCAAGCGTGGGCATTTTCAAGATACTCTCTTGCCTCATTGTCCAGCTTGTCATATGGCAAATTGTCAAGCCCGTATGGATTTTTTCTAAAGTCAAGATATACTCGTCTGCCCTTTAAAACGCACTCTCTGAATACTAAAAGGTCAATAATCGAGGAGCCTGAAAGCACCTTTTTACAGTCAAATGGCCATTCATAGCCCTTTCTGAATATCTTAGAAAGACAAACGCCAATATCGTCAAAATAATCGTTTAAAAATTCGTGCTCATTGCCATCGCTATCCACAGAAACAAATCTAGGTAAAACCTGCATATATGTACCGGAAACATTCCAACGAGGGCTGGTAGATGCAAGGCCGTATTGCCATTCGGTAAGGTTTTTACCGATAACACCTGCTTCAAATGCAACACCGGAAGCACCGTGATGTCCAAGTGGGAAAACAGTATCGTTATACATTCCCGCAGGGCCACCTGTGGCTGTAATTACATTTTTTGCATCAAAAATCACAAAGCGCTCATTCTCGCTTGTAGCAACCTTGTTTAAGCAGAGAATACCTGTACAGGTGCCATTTGTTTTTATAAATTCAATTACCTGTAGCTTGTCGTAAATCTTAATATTGCGCTTGATAGCCTCTTTTTCAAGACACTCTGTCATCATTTTTGAGGTAAGAGGACCAACGCTGGTTGCCCTTGCTCTTGGGTCGTGGTCAGTCTTATAGCCAACATATTCACCGTAGCGATTTACAGGGAACTCAACACCTAATTCGCAAAGATGTAAAAAGCAGTTTACAGAAAGCGCCGCTTCAGCATACGCATTATCACCGTCAACGCATTTTCCGTTAAAGAAATCCTGTGCCATAGCCCTCGGTGAGTCCGGATAATCAGCGCAAAGGTTCATTTTATAATATGTTTGCTTGTCTGAGCCTGTATTACGGGATGTACCCATATAAACACCCTCAGTTACAATAGCAATATCATTTACACCGTAGTCGGTCAAGCGAAGCGAAGCATTATAGCCTGCCGCGCCTGTGCCGATAACAACGCAATCAAGCGTTACCTTTTTTACCTCTATATCGCCTATTTTAACAATATTTTCTGTCATATTAACCTCTTAGCAGATAGAGACCTTGTTAAACCCGATTTGGAACGGCAAAAAGGCCCTAACTCTGCGTTAAAAAATCTCATATATAATAATATAAATTTCGATTTTTGTGCCTTGATTTAGAACCTTTTTGTTCGTTCTAAATTGCGAAGCACCTAAACCGATGTATTTTTAGATAATTTTCGTAGAATTGCGACACCGCTGTATTTCATACCGCAAGGAGCAAGTCTGCGAAAAGTGCTAAAGGATAGCCAAGAAAAGATTCTCGTTTACTTCTCGCCGTAAATACACGGTTTAGGCGAGTTCAACAGGGTCCCTATCTGCTAAAGTCTTTGAATGTGCATACCGCCGTCAACGATAATTGATTGACCTGTGGTATAGCCAAGGGTACCTGAGCAAAGTGTGTAAAGTGCATTTGCACAATCCTCAGGAGTACCCCATCTGCCAAGTGGAACAAGACCGCCTGCAATAAGGTTATCGTACTTTTCCTTAACCTTTTCGGTCATACCTGTAGCGATAATACCTGGGCAAATTTCATTTACTGTAATGCCATACTCTGCAAGTCTGTCTGCAAATAGTTTTGTTAGCATAGTAGCGCCTGCCTTTGACATACAGTATTCGCCACGGCTTGTAGATGATGTATAAGCAGAGCAGGAGGAAACATTGGCAATATAGCCACGAATACCCTCGCTTTTGAATTGCTGTACCATTTGGTTAGCAACAAGCTGTGTTAGGAAGAATGTACCCTTTAGGTTAATGTCCATAACAAAGTCATAGCTTTCCTCGGTCATTTCAAGAATATCATTTCTTACCTTTGGCGCAACACCTGCAACATTTACAAGAGCATCAATTCTGCCATATGTGTCAAGAGCAGCCTTAACTAAATTAGCTCTATCCTCACCGGATGCAAGGTTTCCCTTTACATAAATTATATTGCTCATATTAGCAAACCTTTCATTTGCTACCTCGCTTGGTGCTATATCCATAGCTACAATTGCGTAGCCCTCTTTATTAAACTTTTCAACTGTTGCGTAGCCAATACCACCAACAGCACCTGTAATAATAGCTGTTTTTTTCATAAATTTATCCTTTCAGAATTTAATTATGCCGTTTACGGCTTTTCATGGCATAGCCAATTCATGCGATAGCAATTCATGGCGAAGCCAATTTATGCACGAAGTGCAATTCATTTATTGATTATGAATTTTCGCTACGCTCAATGAATTGAGGCAAGCCTCATGAATTGTTTGCAACATGAATTGAACGCAAGCGTTCGTGAATTGTGCCGAGGCACATCACTTTCCAAGCACGAAGTGCTTATATAGTGATGCATATACCTCACCATCACGAATTACACAGCCCGGAGTTCCGCCCGGCTTACGCATAATCTCTGTACACTTTGAACAGCAAAT
>JAGAJV010000074.1 GCA_017625915.1 Clostridia bacterium | reverse complement strand
TCCATTTGCTCCTTTTAAACTGCTTTGCACCTATGAGCGAAAAAATCGATAGATAATTTTTTCAAGCTTTGGTGCAGAAAGATAAATAATCTTTCAAATCAAAGGTTGGGAAAAGGATCAGCGATTTTCCGTTCATAGGCATATTGGTTTGGTTATCTTGAGGCTATAGGCGTACTTGCGTACGTCGAGAGCGAAAACGGCGATAACATTCCACATTAATGGAGAAAAACGTAGTTTTTCAACCTTATAATTTACAAGCAGTTATTGGAAAGCTAGCTTTTGAATTTTTTCGTGGAATGTGGTTATGCCTTAATGTGTCAGCCTCTTTCGTCTTACAATAATAACACAAAAGCACTACCCTCTCGGGTAGTGCTTTTGTAATGCATAGCATTAGGAGGTTAATGAAAAGATAATGAAAAAACCAATAGTCTTAATTAGTTGGCAGTCCGCTTTGTCCCCAAAGGATAGTAACAAAGGCAGTTTTTCCTACCCAGCCCTCATCCCAGCCCTCCGGTCTTTCTGATGGTTGACAGTAGAAGGTTATAACCGCCGGATAATCAAAGGCTCTTGAATCCATTGTTACTACCGTTTTCGGTATAAATACCTCCTTAAGCTTTGCGCCTGCGCTAAAGCCACAGTGGCCTATTGACACAACGCCTGTTAAATCCAGCGTGGATATATTTTCGCAAAGGTTGAAGGCATATGTTTCTATTGTAGTGCTAGCTCCCTTAAAGAATACGCTTTCAAGCTTTTCACAGGAGTAAAATGTATAAGCGCCGATTTTAAGCGGATTTTCATTTATAAATTCCAGTGATGTAAGCTCATTACAACGAACAAAGGCTTCAGAGCCAATATCTGTAATAGACTTACCAAAATAGATTGATGAAAGCTTTGGACAGCTTGGAAACGAGTCATTTTCCACTTTTGTAACGCCATAGCCCTTTTCGTCATTATAAAGAACAAGTGAGGTTAGATTCTTGCTTCCACCAAAGGAGCCAGCCTTAATAGTTTTAAGTCCCTCGATTGCTACATACTCGCTATTTTCCTTACTGCGTGGATAATAGATAAGCTCGGTTTTGTCCTTATTATATAGCACTCCGTCAACGGCGCTATAATTCTGATTATAATGAGCAACCATTATAGATTTTAAATCGCTGGTTAAATCCATAGTGACATTATAGCCTGTTGAACCAATCCAGTTGGAAATAAAGATTTCCTCAACACCATATAAATCTGTTTCAAATAAGGATAAATGAGTAATTCTTGAGGTTCCGTTCATAGATGGCAAAATCAAAATCTTGCTTTGTATATTTCTGATTTCTTCAATGTGTGTGTTGCCACCACTTACTGTTTTATATTCAAAGGTTGGCTCGATATATGTTTCGCCCCAATAGGTCTTATATGGCACTGAGGTTTCTAATTCGCCTTGATAATTCCATTTTTCGACCCAGCCAGCAGGCTTTTCTGTAGCTTCACAGAAAATAAACAGGTCGTATATTCCTGCAAATGCATAATCCTCAATGGTTGTAACGGTTGCTGGAATATTTACATACATAAGGCTTGTTCCTATAAATGCATTTTTGCTTATAGCTGTAACAGATGATGGAATTACTACGCTAACAAGGCTTTGGCAATTCTTAAAGGCTTCGCCTGAAACAGTAGTAGGACCGTTAGGAATAGTAATGCGATTAAGAGATAGACAGCCCTCAAGCAATCCCCAGCCGATAGAGCCAAGAGTTCCCTCAAAGTTGACATTTTTAAGCTTAGTACAGTAGCCAAATACCTGCCAGCCTGTATCTCCAACATTACCCTTGAAGGTTACCTTTTCAAGATTAGAGCAATTTAAGAACGCCTGATTCATAATGTGGGAAATATCGTTATAAAGTGTAATTTCCTTAAGTGCAGTACAGCCCTTAAATACTTCCTTATCTAAATAGTTAACATAGCAATTTTCAACTGTTGTAAGTGAGGTACAGCCACTAAATGCGCCATACCATAATGCGCCTACATAGTTATCTCCCGCAACATCGCCCGGGAAGGTTACCTTTTTTAAATAAGCGTTATTTTTAAACGCATATGCTCTTACATTATCAACATTGTATGGAATTTCAAATTCAGTGTCCTTTTTGCCCTCTGGGTATTTTAGAATAGATTTACCAAAATCGCCATATAATACGCCATCTGCGGAACAAAATTCTGTATATGTGCCAAGATATGTGATTTTTTCAAGTGAAGGACAGTTATCAAATGCGTGCGCATCAATTGAGGTAATTGATACAGGAATAATAATTTCTGTAATTTCTGTTTGACCGTTAAATGCGTTTGCTTCTATTCTTGTAATTCTTTTGTTGTCGCTACCAAAGCTAGGGAGCATAATAACACCTGCGCCCTCACAGGATAGAATAGACAAGCCATCGCCATATACATTGTAGGTATAGCGAGCTTGGTCCGACAAGCCAACTCTATTCCAATATATTTGTGAAACGCCCTCGCTCCATTCATCTGACCAGCCGCTTGGCTTAGATAATGGCTCGCAGTAAGCTACTAAGCTCTCATTTCCTGCAAATGCGTAGCCTGCAATAGTATTAACTGTGCTTGGAATAAATATTTCCTTTAAGGCAGTATTTGCAAATGCGTAACTATAAATTTGCTTTGTTTGGCCTAAATCAACGCTACTTAGATTTACACAGCCATTAAAGGCATCAGAATTAATATAATCTACAGTGCCTGCAAATGTTACACCTTGAAGTGAGGAGCAGCCCTCAAATGCACTTGTTTGAATACCTGTTATTTTTGAACAATTAAATTCAAGATTAGTGATTGAATGGCAATTCTTAAAGCAAGCTGTGTCAAAATAGTTTGTTAAGTAGCCGAGAAATACGGTTGAAAGATTTGTGCAGTTTTCAAATGCGCTTGGATAAATTTTGCCTACACCATAAACGAGAGTGGCATCCTCGTAAAGATATAGCTTTCGTAAATGAATATTGTCCTTAAACGCGCCCTCACCAATAACATCAAGCTCCTTATCTGCTGTAAATGAGATGCTTTGCTTGCCCATTGGATATTTGTAAAGACAGGTGTAATTCTTATTATATAAAACTCCATTCCTTGAAGCATATGCGGTGTTTAGAGAGTCCACATTGATTTCGGCAAGATTTGAACAGTTATCAAAGGTTTTCATATCAATATTTGTAACCGTTGAAGGAATATTGATTGATGAAATACCGCTACGATATGAGAATGCGCCCTGACTAATACCTGTTACAGGCTTTCCGTTAATATAATCAGGAACGAACACAGGCTCGCCCAGTACGCCGATATAGCCGGTGATAACCACATAATTATCGTACTCTGTGTACATAAATTCGCTTATGGACTCATCATAATCAATTTTCCAATTTACTTTAGCTGCGCCTGTTGACCAGTCGGAAGCCCAGCCGGAAGGCTTAGATGCTACCTCACAGGTAACTGTAAGATTACTACAATTGAAGAATATAGCGCTACCCATTGAGGTTACAGAGGCAGGAATTGTAATTGCTTTTAATGCAGTATTAGCGAATACCAGACTGCCCAGTGCTGTGGCTCTGCCTAGCTTTACATCATATAGAGAGGTACAGCCCAAGAAGGCTCTATCGTTAATTGCATAGCTTCCACCTAAAAATGTTACAGTGGATAGTGATCTGCAATTTTCAAATGCGCTTTGTCTTAATGCCAGGTTAGAGTGCTTAAATACTACGCTTTGTAAGGAGGTACAGCCCATAAAGCATCTATCCTCAAAGTAGTTAGCTAAATAGCCTAGCTCAATATTTTTAAGAGCGGTACAATTTTCAAATGCGCTTATGCCGATTTTTCCTACGCCGTCAATACCCGTGGAGTCGTTTGGTAAATTAACCTGTTCAAGATATAAGCAACCATAGAATGCGTTTGATTGTACAACATCAAGGGTTTTTGGCGCATGATATACCTTATCCTTTTTGCCCATTGGGTATTTGAAAATAACTGTATAAGCAGGATTATAAATAATTCCGTTTAATGAGGCATAGGCGGTATTTTGTGAAGCCACACCAAATTTTTCAAGTGAAGTACAGTCATTAAATGCAGTTACATCAATTTTAGATACAGTCGCAGGAATTTTAATTTCTGTAATTTCTGTTTGACCGCTAAATGCGCCCGGGGCTATTTCTGTAACATTCTTTCCGTTATAGATTGATGGAATTTCGATTACGCCAAAGCCTTCACAGGAGGTTAAGGTGTAGCCACCTTGGCTATTGTTAGTAAATGTGAATTTTACTTGCTGAACAAATTTTGCATATACGGTAATGTCCTTTAGGTCGCTTCCCTTGATTTCAGTTACCTTATTTGTAAATGAGCTATCAGAATACCAGCCTTCAAATACATAATTATCAAGTGAGGAGGCAGGGTCCTTTAAGGTATGTGTTTGATTTTCCAGTATAAATTCAGGATTATCCTTATTGTTTATGCCACCGTTAAGCTCGTATTTTATATTTATAATCTTCAGATATTTTGCGTAAACGGTTACATCCTTTTTAATGCTTCCGCTTATTTTTTCAATGCTTTCTGTGAAAATGTTGTCAATGTACCAGCCAACAAAGAAGTAGCCCTCCTTGCTTGGCGCCTTTAGCTCAATTTCCTCATTTTCTAAAATTACATTTGGGTTAAGCGAGCTATTTATACCGTTATCAAGCTCATAGCTGATATTTATGATTTTTAGCCATTTAGCATAAATTGTAATGCTTCCACTCTTTCCAATAGCGGTGCTTGTGATTTTTTCTGTAAAATCCTTATCGGAATACCAGCCACTAAATACATATCCGTTCCTTGTAGGAGCGAAGAATGTTGTTGAGGTTATAGCGGTATATGTGCTTGGATTGCTTTCGTTATTTGTTCCGCCGTCAAGCTCGTATTGAATATTATAATTGATAGGTATAAATTTGGCAGTTAAAACAATATCGCTTGTAGTGCCCTTAGGAACAATCTCCAGCTTTTTATTATCGCTTGTGTACCAGCCCTCAAATGTGTAAAATTCTAACACAGGGGTAGGCAAAACAATGCTATCGTTGGTGGTAAATACCTTAGGCACATCCTCGCTTAAGGTGCTACCGTTAAGATTTAATACAAGATTGTAAGCATCTGCTGACCAAACAGCATAAAGTGTTACATTTTCGATGCCCATTTTGAAGCTTGCGCAATCGCTATACTCAACCTCGCCATTTGGTGTAAGCGCCCAGCCCATAAAGGTGTAGCCAGCCTTGACAAAAATATTTTTGTCAAGGGAAACTGCTTGGTCGGTGTTGGCAAAGCTTTCGTGCTTCTCTGTTGTGCCATCATTTACATATGTAATTGTATTTTTGTTTGGAATCCATTTTGCAAGCAGTGTTGTATTGTTGGTAATTTTATCAGCGTCAAAATCCCATTTCTTATCGCCTAAATACCAGCCGTCAAAGGTGTAGCCAGCCTTGGTTGGCGCATTTACCTTGTTAACAACCTTGCCTTCCTTTATTATTTGGTCAACTATGGCAGTACCGCCGTCAGTTTCAAATTTAATAAGGTAGCTTTCCTTTTGTAAAATCACGCCAAAAAGAATTGAGCATAGCGCAACCACAACAACGCCAATAATGGCGCTTAAAATAATTATCGGCTTTTTGCTTGCTTCCTTAGCCGGCTTACCGTAATTAATTTGTACAGCAACCTCGTTATTGACAATTTTAGAGTCAGCGGGAGTTGGCTTGCTTTCTATAACCTCTACCTCGGGCGCATCCTCTACCTCTACAATATTAGGCTCTAAGGGTAAATTTATACTGTCGTCCATAAGTAAGTCGTAGGAAATATTAAATACAGCAGCTAATTTCTTTAGCTTATCAAGGTCAGGCTGATTTATGTCTGCCTCCCACTTGTAAACTGCTTGCCTGGAAACATCAAGCTTAGTAGCAAGCTGCTCCTGGCTCCAGCCCTTCGCCTTTCTCAGATACGTAATTTTCTCGGATATCTTCATTCCTATCTCCTTGTTGGTTTGCTTTGATGGTTAAATCCTATCATAAAAAGCTGATTTTTTACAAGAAACCCTAGGTTGCTTCTGTCAACCGCAGGTTAGCAAAGCAAAAAACACCCCTTGATGTGTTTTTTGTTGTTTCTTATCTTAATGATATTGCCCTTGATGTGTCGATTATTTAATAAAATTTAACACAAAACAAGCAAAGCGCCAATTTTGTGTTAAAGTGTGAGGTTTTTAAATTTTTTATGTTAATTTTAGTTAACATTCAATACTAAAATTATATTTTGCGTTTCTGTCTAAGTAAATATCGCACATAGCTATAATTTCGTTTTCAGGCGCAAAAACATTTTTATCGTACACGCCTACCACCTTAAAGCCGTTTTGGTAGCAGGTGTTAATTGCATAATATGCGTCCTCGAAAACATAGGTTGTTTCCTTATCTGTGCCTAAAAATTCAAGCGCCCTTTCGTAGATAAGCGGAAATCTTTTTCCCTTGCCAACATCCTTAGGTGTAAAAATAGTTAAAAAGTAGTCCTTAATTCCAAGTCTTGTTAAAACCTTTTCCACCATAAATTTATCTGTAGCAGTGGCAAGGCACATTTTTACGCCCTTGCTTTTAAGATGCTTTAGCATATCAAGAGCGCCGTCCTTTAATTTAACATCCTTTAAATAATATTTTTCCATTAAGGTGTAAATATCCTTAGACATTTCCTCAAAGGAATAAGGAATTTCCTGATACTTATGCCATTCCTTCATACCAACCTCTAGAAAATATCTGTTGGTATCCTCTTTAGGTGTAATGCCCTTTAAAAGTAGATATTCTGTAGGCACAATAGCCCAATAGTCCATTGAGTTTAAAAGCGTGCCGTCCATATCAAAAATTGCACCGGTGATTTTCATTTTCTTACCTCTTTTCAGATTATGAATATATTTTACACCTATATTATTAAAAAGTCAATTATATAATATTGAAATATAGAATTATTTGTGCTAAAATCAAGTTGTAATTATTAGCAAGAGAGGTTAAATTATGAAAATATCTACAGAAATTTATTCAGCCGCAAGACACATCGGTGAGGAAAAGGCTATTGAGCTTTATGCTAAGGCAGGCTTTGACTGCTGGGACTTTTCTATGTTTGAAATGGCACGAATTGACTGGTCAACCTATAAGCTGAAGGAGTCTAACCACCCGCTTGCAAAGGCTGATTATGCTGACTTTGCAAAAAAGCTAAAAAGAGTTGCTGACGACTATGGAATAGAGTGCAACCAATCCCACGCACCGTTTCCATCAAAGGCTGTTGGTATGGACTATTTAAAGCGCGCAATTGAATGTACTGCTATTGCAGGCGGTAAAATTTGCATTATTCATCCCGACAACAATTTAAGCGCAGAGGAAAATGCAAAAATGTATAACGAGCTTTTACCTTGCGCTAAGGAATACGGTGTAAAAATTGCCACTGAAAATATGTGGAACTGGGATAACAGCTTAAATAAAAGCTGCTTTGCAGCTTGCGCAACTGCCGAGGACTTTAAAAAGCATATTGATGTGGTAAACGACCCATATTTAGTAGCTTGCCTTGACCTTGGTCACGCAGAAATGGTAGGCTCAGGGGAGGGCGCTCCGTATATGATAAGAGAGCTGGGAAGCAGACTACAGGCGCTGCATATTCACGATAACGATAAGCACGGCGACTCTCACCAAATTCCATTTTCAATGAAAATTGATTTTAACGAAATCGCCAAGGCGCTTAAGGATATTAACTATCAAGGGGAATTAACACTTGAGGCTGACAGATACCTTGAAGCATACAATAAGGACAATATATTTGAGGGAATGAAAAAGCTTGCCGAAAGCGCAAGACGCTTGGAGGAATTAATCGAAAATGCTTGAATATCAGAGAATAAACGAAAAAATTATTGACACGCATATGCACCTTGAAGCATTTGAAAATGAGGAGTTTTCCGATTTTACAAAATGCTTTGAAAAATACAGGGAGATTACAGGCATTAGCGCATTAAATATCTGCACAGTGCCGACACATCAATCAAATGTGTGCAATAATATAATGCTTGCTTTATATAAGCTGGCAAACGAAAGCACCTTTATCCACGGTGGCTTTGAGCATATAAATCACCCTATTAGCGAAAATGTGCCAGATGGTATGGATTTAGTAACCCAATACCGTGAGCTTATGGAAATAGGCTTTGACGGTATTAAGTTGATTGAGGGCAAGCCAATTTGTCTTAAGCCTCTTGGAAACAATCTGAATCACCCAGCCCTTGACCGTCTTTACAGTGAAATGGAAAAGGACGGAACCCATATTGTTTTTCATATAAACGACCCTTATGATTGCTGGGACAGAGAAAAAACCACACAGGAATTTATTGACAAGGGTTGGTTCTACGGTGATGGCACATATTTGACCTATGAACAAACCTATAAGCAGGCCTTGGAGCTTTTGGAAAGGCACCCGAATATTAAGGCGACCCTTGCCCACTTCTTTTTCTGTGCAGATACTCCCGAAAGACTTATCCAAATCCTTAGAGCTTACCCTAATGTATGCGTAGATATAACCCCGGGGTGCGAAATGTACCATTCCTTTGAAAGAAATCACGACTACTATAAGGACTTCTTTGAAAGGTATTCCGACAGAATTTTAGTAGGCACAGACGGCACATTCCCTTGGGCTACAAAATGCCATTCCTGGTGTATAAATATTCTTTACGAGTTTATTGCAACCGACCATAAAAATATGGCTTTTGACGACAGCATTTTGACAGGGC
>JAGAJV010000002.1 GCA_017625915.1 Clostridia bacterium | reverse complement strand
GCTCTTGTCTGTTGTGGCTGTGTCCTGTTTATATTTGCTATAACAATTTTCATTAAAACGGGGGTTTATGTTGGAGCATGAAAGGATATATATTCTCAATATTAATTATCAGTATAATTGGCGGGATAATCAGCTCATTGATATCAGACTGTGAGAGTGGCTTAAAAAAGCACATTAATTTCATTGTTGGTCTGATATGTGCAATTTGCTTGACATCGCCTCTTGTAAGCGTTGTTTCAAATGCAACTGATATTAAAAATAATATTAGTAATTTTTTTGATAAGATTGCTTCAGAGGAAATAATTCATAATTCAAACCAGATTATTGTTAATACAGGAATTGAAAAGGTGTGTGAAGGAATTAAAGCCACGATCATTGACAAGTACGGATTTGAAGAAAATGAGGTTATAGTTGAAGCTGAGGCTAACATAGATGAAATTGACAGAATATTTATTGATAAAATTAATATTGTTTTAACAGGAAAGGCATCATGGTCAGATGTTGAAAGGGTTGAAGAATATCTTGAAAATCTGATAGGCTGTGATATTTCCGTAAAACGAAGGTGAGGTGAAATGGCACATTAAAAAGCACAAAAATATAATAATTGTAATTTCATTAGTAGCATTAGGGATTATTTTAATTCTTTTTGGCACTAACAAGCAGAAACAAAACAAAACGGAGGTGAACTTTGATTACGAGAATTATGCAAAAGAGCTTGAAAATAAAATTGAAGATTTTTTATTAAGCATTGAGGGAATTAAAAAAGCAAGGGTTATGGTTACTCTTGATACTACCTTTGAAAAGGTGTATGCGCAGAACCAATCAACTCTTGACCTATTGACAATTAATACCTCGGACGGAAAAAGTCCCGTTTACATTACAGAGGTTTACCCCACCGTAAGAGGTATTGCTATTGCTTGCACCAACGGAGACAACGATGAGGTAAAAATGAAAATTACAAGGCTTATTTCTGCTTATCTTGGAATTTCCTCAAATAGAATAGAAATAGTTAGCTTTGGATAGTCATATTATCACTTTGAGTAAATATAATTATAATGTAACAAATTTATAGGAGAAAATTTATGAACACAGAGAAAAAACCAAACAAAGTTAAAGAATTTTTCAAAAAAGTCGGTATGCGTAATTTAATTGTTCTTTGCGCTGTTTTGCTCATCGGTACTGCTGTATGTGTTAACTACATACTGTATAATGATGAAACACCATCTAAGGATGTTGATATAGATTTAGATGGAACCGATATGGATGCGACCCTTAAGGATGACCCTAACACATCAGATTATTTTGCACAAACGGCTCTTTCACGCAAGCAAGCAAGAGATGAAGCCCTAGAGGTTTTACAGGCAGTTGCAAAAAGCGATGTTGCACTTCCGGAGGCTATTGAGTCTGCTCTTTCCGATATAGCTCAAATTGCAAAGGATATTGAAAACGAGTCAAACATCGAAACTCTCATTCAAGCTAAGGGCATTAAGGAATGTATTGCTGTAATTAGTGATGGCAAGGCAACTGTAATTGTTCAAACAGACGGACTTCTCGCAAGCGAGGTTGCGCAAATCAATGAAATTGTGTATGAGAGTGCCGGAATTCTCCCAACTGACCTAAAAATAATTGAAAAGCAATAAATGATAAAATTTCCATACTACCTTGACAAATTAGTTTTTTTATAGTAAGATATACATATTGAAATTACTAAAAGGTGGTGCATGTATGGAATTGAATAAAAACCAATATGTCCTCTACAAGGGGCTTCCACTTGTTCGAGATGGAGATTTTATCTGCTACGGCGATTTAGATGAGAAATACATTTTAACACTAAATATCTTAAGCAAGGATGACAAAAGCAATCCTAATATGATTATGGTGCAAATTTGCCATTCAGATAACAGAAATAAGATTGTTAAGGGCAAGCAAACCTTCAAAAATGATTTGTTTGATGCTCTTGACATTGGTAGAGAGTGGCTTCTCCATCTTCTCAAAGAGGGTAAATAATTTAATCTTGTTAACGAAAATAACAGGCACTCGTGCCTGTTATTTTTTATTTTTCAGTTAAATTTTTAATCATCGTCTCTAATACAAAGGCTGTGTTCTTCTCTTCCTTGGGTGTTATACCCTTGAATGCAACAGCCTCAAGCTCCTCAATTAGCCTAGCACGACGAAGATTAAGATCAACACCCTCTTTTGTCAAGTAAACCTTGATTTGGCGTTGGTCGTATTCATCAGCAATCCTTTTAACATATCCCTTACTTTCCAGCTTTGCCAGTGCAACACTAATTGTTGAGCCCTTTAAGTGAGTAGCTCG
>JAGAJV010000073.1 GCA_017625915.1 Clostridia bacterium | reverse complement strand
TATCTTTTGCCCATTTCGTTATAGTTTGACATTGTGTAGGACACTCTTTTTCCGTTTTCGTAATTAAAATGTCCCTTACCGTCTATTGTGGCAGTTACGATTGGGTGCTCCTGTGAAAACAAAAGATAGCCACCCTCATTAAGCCTTGAATACATTTTTTCGCAAAATTCACTAAAATTTTCCACATAGTGAAACGCAAGAGAGCTATAAATTACATCAAATTTTTCCTCCAGCTTATCAATATCTTTCATGCTCATATTGATATAGCTTATTTTTTCGTCGCTTGCTTCGCTTATGGCAACATCAAGCATTTTTTGGGAAATATCTATTCCAACGACACGCCTAGCGCCCTTTTTTACAAAATCAAGACAATTATGACCGTAGCCACAGCCTAAATCAAGAACGCTTTTATCCTTTAAGTCAGGCAATAATTTTGCCATAGCAGGCTGTTCAAGCAAGGCGTTAAGATTTATTTCCTTATTTCTTAATTCTATATAGCTATTAAAAAACTCCTCGTTATCAAAAACATTTTGCTTTTCTGCCGATTTATAATCCATAATATCACCTCTTATATTGAGTATAGCACATCAGGAAAATATTGTCAATGTTAAAATTATCGACACATCCAGGGGCGTTTTAAAGAAGTAAACCGCAGGTTAACCTTAAATTTAAGCAATTTTATTGATAAAGCTGTAGCTATATGCTAAAATATAGCTAGCGAGGTGATAATATGAAGCTAAGGCTTACTACATTAATTTTAGCTATACTCTGTATGCTTTTATTCTCTGCTCTTATTTCCTGTAATAATGAAAGAAATAAGATGACAGTGACAGAGACATTTAACTCAAACGGGGGAAGCTCTGTTGAAGCGCAGGAAATTTTATCCGGCGAATGTGCCGAGGAGCCACCTGTGCCAACCAAGGAGGGCTACACCTTTGAGGGCTGGTATAAGGGCAAAAAGAAATGGGACTTTTTCGGAGCTATAAAAAGCGATATTACCTTAATCGCAAAATGGGCGCCTACCGAATACACAATTACTTATATAGGTGGAAGAGGCGAGCTTGAAAAATTTTCTCCGTATGAGGAATATGATTTAAACGATTATGAATCTTGGACAAGTGACGAAGGATGCTCTGTTGTAGGCTGGTATTTAGACAAGGAGCTAACAAAGCCTATTACTAAAATTGAAAAGAACACAAATAGCAATTTAACTCTGTATGCCAAGGTTGCTCCTTTGAAATTTGTTATTATAAATAATGAATGTACTGTTGAATCCTGTCATATTGAGGCTGTAAATGTTACTGTGCCGGATACATATAACGGATATAAGGTGACAAATATTGGACCAAAAGCATTTTATCAGTGCGTAAATCTTGAAGGCGTTACTCTGCCAAGCACTATTAAAACAATTGGAATCAATGCATTTGAAGGCTGTGCTCTATTGGAAAGCATACACTTGCCAAGCTCTATTGAGAAAATTGGCTCAAGCGCCTTTCGTGGCTGTAAGAGTCTTAAGAGCATTGAAATTCCGGAAAAAATTACTAACATCCACTCCGGCGCCTTTTATGGCTGTGAAAATTTAACAAGCGTTAAGCTTCTTGGTAACAATGTAATTTATGTTAGCGCCAATGCCTTTTTTGGCTGTGTTAGCCTCGAAAAAATTGACTTATCAAGGGGTGTTAAGTCTGTTAATTCTTATGCCTTTGGGGATTGCGTTAGCCTTAAATATGTACTGCTCGGGCTTGACTGTCGTAACGCAAGCAGCACTGCCTTTAATAATTGTCCCCTTGTAACAGTTTATCATATGGCAAGCGAGATACCACACGAAAACTGGAATTTAGGTGTTGGCGATAATCCAACCACCGTTATATGGGGATATAATAAAGAAAACAGCGATATAAGCTGGGAATAGGAGGATAAAATGAAAAATAGAATAATAGTTTTATCAATTCTTATATTAATTTTCTCCCTTATGCTTTTTTCCTGCGATACGGAAAAGGAGCTTGACGAATTAACCGTCACCTTTAACTCAAACGGTGGCGAAAGCGTTGAAAATCAAAAGGTCGAGATAGGTGGATACATAGAAGAGCCCTTCGAGCCATCAAAAGATGGGTACACCTTTGAGGGCTGGTATAACGGAGATAAAAAATGGGACTTTTCAGGCATTATAAGAAAGGACATTACATTAACTGCTAAATGGAAGCCTATTGAATACTCAATTAAGTATGTAAACGGTAGCTGTAGTCTAACTAGCTATTTTACTAATCAAGAATATGATTTAACCAAGCATCTATGGACAACAAGCACGCAATATATGGTTGTTGAGGGCTGGTATTTCGACAGGGAGCTAACACGGCCTGCTCTTAGAATTGAAGAGGGTACATTTGGCAACCTTACACTATATGCTAAGCTTGCATATACACCAATTACCTATAGCTTATCGTCAGATAAGGAATGCACAATAACAGGCTGTGATGAGGGAATTACGGAGCTTGTAATTCCTGCTACTATAAACGGCCATCCCGTAAAGCATATTGCAAGCCATGCATTTGACCGCAACAGAAGCTTAACTAAAATTGTAATCGAAAACGGGCTTACCTCTATTGGTAATTATGCGTTTCACGATTGCTCATTGCTTGAAAGCATAGTAATACCGGATAGCGTTGAGGAAATAGGCAATTATGCCTTTTCGCTTTGTGCATCGCTTAAGGAATTTAAGCTTCCGGCATCTGTCACAGGCTTAGGTAATGGCGCATTTTTTGGCTGTAGCAGTATTAAAAGGGTAGAATTAAATAATATCATTACTGTAGTTAGCGATGGAGCCTTTAAAGGCTGTAGCTCACTTGAATATATTGATTTAGGAAAGAGCGTTATATCAATCGAGAGTGGCGCATTTTCGGGCTGTAGCTCTCTTTCTGAAATAATATATCCAAGTAGCATAGAAAGCATAGGTGACCACGCATTTTTAGATTGCTCTAACCTAAAAAGCATTGTTTTAACTGACAAAATAACAAAAATCAGGCAAGGCACATATCATAGCTGCTCTTCTATTACGGAGCTTGTGCTTGGTGAAAATATTACTCAAATAGACCAAAATGCCTTTGAAAATTGCACCTCTCTTACAAGGGTGACCCTTGGTAAAAATGTATCAAGCATTGGAGATGTCTGCTTCAGAGGCTGTACTCAGCTAAGGGAATTTAATATTGCCTATTTTAAAGACTTGACTCTGGGATTTTCTGTATTTGAAAATTGTACCTCGCTTAAAAGCATAATTCTGCCTAAGAATGTAATTTCTATTGGTAGCTATGCGTTTAAGGGCTGTGAAGGCATTACAATTAATTGCGAGGCAAGCACAAGGCCTCATCTATGGGACGCTACTTGGAGCTTCGAGTGTGATTGTACAATAAAATTCGGCTATATTATTGAGGACTCACCAGACGATAATGTTAATTTAGAAAATGGCGAATAAAATTTATATAATTAAGCATCACAAAATTGTGGTGCTTTTATTGTATTTAGAGGGTTTTTATGGTAAAATAAGCCTAGTTTATTTTTAAGGAGCAAAAAAATGAAGCAGGTTGAAAAAATATATAGATGCGTTCCCTTTTGGTCGTGGAATGATACTTTAAATAAGGACGAGCTTGTTCGTCAGGTTGAATGGATGAACGAAAACGGTGTTGGTGGATTTTTTATGCACGCCCGTGGTGGACTTAAAACCGAATATTTAGGTAAGGATTGGTTTGAGTGCATTAAGGCCTGCTCCGAAAAGGCTAAGGAGCTTGGAATGGAAGCATACGCCTACGACGAAAACGGCTGGCCCAGTGGATTTGTAGGCGGTAAGCTGCTTGAGGATATAGAAAATCACGATAAATATTTAACCTATGAAATAGGAAAATACGACGAAATCGCCCTTGTATCCTATGATATAAGCACACCGTGTCTTAAAAGAGTAAGCGAGGACTGCGATAACTGCTTAAATATATATGAGCATTATTCAACCTCAAATGCAGATATATTAAATCCCGAGGTGGTTGATAAGTTTTTAGAATTAACCCACGAGGAATACAAAAAGCATGATACATATAGCTTAAAGGGCTTTTTTACTGACGAGCCACAATATCAGCGCTGGGGCTCGCCTTATACTAAAATGCTTCCAAAATACTTTAAAGAGGTATATGATGAGGATATTTTAGATAAATTAGGCTTACTATTTGTAGAAAAGCGAGGCTACCGCGATTTCAGATATAAGTTTTGGAAAGCTATGCAGGCGCTTATGCTTGAGAATTTTGGCAAGCGGGTTTATGATTGGTGTGACAAAAACGGCTATAAGCTGACAGGTCACTATATTGAAGAGGGCTGTCTGTGTGGGCAGATGGAATGCTGCGCAGGTATTATGCCATTTTACGAGTATGAGCATATTCCGGGCATTGACTATCTTGGAGCTTGGATAGGCGAGGAAATGAGCGCTAAGCAGGCTTCAAGCGTTGCCGCTCAGCTTGGCAAAAAGCGGGTTTTAACAGAAACCTTTGCAGGCTGTGGCTGGGATATTACGCCAAGGGAGCTTAAATTGCTTGCTGAGGTACAGTATGTAGGCGGCGTAAATTTAATGTGTCAGCATCTTTTACCTTATAAGGAGCAGGGACAAAGAAAGCGCGATTATCCCGTTCATTTTTCCTCTGTAAATCCTTGGATTAAAAATGGCTTTAAGGACTTTAACGACTATTTTTCATATCTTGGCAAAGCTCTTGCAAACAGTGACGAGGTAGTTAATGTTGGTGTTTTACATCCTATAAGAAGCGCATATTTTGATTACAAGCGCTTCCCCGAAAATGATTATCACGGTCTTGGTGACCTTGAAAGAGCATTTTACGGTCTTATGAACAAGCTATGCGAAATGGGAATAGGACATCATTTCCTTGACGAAACAATTTTAGCAAAGCACGCAAGAGTTGAGGGCAAGTCCCTTGTGGTGGGCAAATGCAGATATGATTATATTATTTTGCCTAAGATGTACACAATGGATAAGTCAACTGATCAGCTTTTAAGTGAGTTTGTTCATAACGGCGGTAAAATTCTTTTGACAGACAAAAAGCCCGGCTTCCTTGAGGGCAGACGGTATAATTATGTATATTTAAGAAGCAATACTACATTTGACGAGATTTTAGAAAACGAGCCCTGCAAAATTTCAAATAACAAGAATGTTCGTATCACCTACAGAAGGGACGAAAACGGCAGGGACTTTATTTACTGCGTAAATCTAGGCGAGGAAGCAACAGTTGATTTTAAGCTTAAAAACGGTTCATCCTTTGAAAATTACGATATAATTAGCGACACATACTCGGTAATTTCCACATCTGTTCATTTTGACAAGGGAGAAAGCCGACTGTTATACATATCAAATAAAAAGCCTGATGCAATAAAGGAGCTAAACCCACTTTATTTAGGTAATAAATTTGATTTAGTGGGTAAATTAGATAACTATATCACTCTTGATACTCTTTCCTATTCCCTTGACGGAAAGGAATATAACGAGCCAAGACACCATATGTGTGTATTCAGCGAGCTTTTAGATAAGAGATACAAGGGCAAGCTATATTTAAAATACAGTGTAAATATTGATACTCTCCCCACAAAATGTCAGCTTTTATGCGAGGATACTAATACTCTTGGCGTTTTTGTAAACGGTAGCGAGGCTACAAGCAGGCTTGGGTCTGATTTTGAGATTACTAAGCTATGCTATGATGTAGCAAGCATGCTTCACACAGGCAAAAACGAAATTGTAATTTTAATCGACTACTATCAAGGCGAGCAGGTTTACTATGCTCTGTTTGGTGAAAATGTAACCGAAAGCTTAAAGAATTGCTTAGCTTATGATACCGATATTGAGCCTATTTATTTAAAGGGTGATTTTGGTGTTTACGGTGATTTTGAAAACGGCAAGCGAGAGGATATTTATTTAGGTAGTAATTTCACTCTTGGCAAGCAAAAAAGCGAGATTGAGTGTCTGATTTCAGACGGTTTTCCATTCTTTGCAGGGGAAATTACATTAAAGCAGGACATCTGTGTTGATAATCCAAATTATAAGCTTGTAATTCCAAATCGCTTCCATATTGTTGATGTTAAGGTAAACGGCGAATATGCAGGCAAAATGATGCTTGCACCCAGCCTTGACCTGTCCAAGCATCTTAAGACAGGCAAAAATCAGCTTGAAATTACAATATGCGTAAGCAACAGAAATCTTTTAGGTCCATTCCATACAAACGAGGGCGAGCCTAATTTCGTTGGTCCTGACACCTTTGAGCGCCTAGGCTCCTGGCAGAACGGCAAAAGCAGTCGCTACAACGAAAAATATGCATTTAGAAAAACAACTATATAAAGAAAAAGAGGCTGACACATTAAGGCACAACCACATCCCACGAAAAATAGCAAGATTTAATTAACTAATAATTGCTTGTAAATAATAAGGTTGAAAAACTTCGTTTTTCTTCATTAATGTGGGATGTTATCGCCGTTTTCGCCCCTCCACGTACGCAAGTACGCGTCCACGGGGCGAAGAACGACGATTTCTGCTCTTAATCTGCCTACCCTCTTGATTTAAGGGGCTACACATTAAGAAGAAAAGACAGAAATTTCAAAGGAAATTTCTGTCTTTTTTATTATTTGGCTTAAATTTGCTTGTAATACAATTCTTCTTAATGTGTCAGCCCCTTGTTTATTTGCCATAGGAATTATAGCTTATATATAGGAAATCGTTATTTACTACCTGATTTGATTGTAGGTAATTAACGGACACGGTTTTTCCGTCCTTGTCGGTAATATGAACATATGATGCCATAAGTAGCTCCAAATCCTTTTGCGCCTCGGTGAAGCCGATTAGTCTTAGCTCATAATAAGCATATTTGCTTGCACTGTGGGCTGAAGCTTTAATTACTCTATTGCTAATAGCGCTTCCGTCCTTATCAAGTGGGCACTCTCCAGCTAAAACGCTCTTAACGCCTGCAACAACACCGAAATCAATCTTGTTGCCTGATATTTTTTCATACTGTTCGATTGCATCATAGTTTGTTGAAAAGCCGATATAAATTTCTACTCTATTCTTATCCTCTAGCACTGAAACGCCCTCGAAGCTGAATAAAGCAGGAGCTGATATGCTTTCCTCCTTGCCACATCTTGTACAGAAGCCTGTAATTTTGCCGTTTTCAAGGAAGCTATCATAGGAAATAGTAGCATTTTCATAGCTTACACTATGCGAGGTGTAAACTATCTCCCTTGTGGTGTCAAGGAAAAATCTAATATATGAGTTAGGTGCAATATCGTCAAAGGTTGTAGCGCCATTAGCTATTGCTGTTTTGTTTGCTTCATTAGATAAAACGATACATTTTAAGCTTGTATATTCGCTTCTTGAGTTACCACCAAGCTCAAAATAGAATGGGCCATAGCTATTTGTTGCAATGCTTGCTACATCACACTTAAATTCGATGCGTTCAAGCAAAGGAGCTCCAAGCCCTGTTTCGCTTGCTCTTATGCTAAAGCTTTGGGTTTGAAGTGTTTCAACATTTTCGCCAAAAACTAGGCTTGTAACAAATGTTGTTGCGTTATTAAATGCGCTTGTTTTTACTATTTTAGCATTGATAACAAGCTCGCCTCTAAAGCCCTGTCTTGTACCGTTAAATGCTTCTGCTTCAATTGTTTCAAGCTTTTCTGTTGGGAAGTTCTTTACCTCTCTTAGCTTGCTTGCATTACTTATAAAGCAAAACGGAATAGCTGTTAGCTGACTATTCTCACCAAAGTCAACTCCTCTTAGCTGTGAAACACACTGATTCATATCGTTAGTTGTTGTCATTGTGCCAGGGAATTTAACATAACCGCATTTACCATTAAAATATTTAGTTGTTTTAATGCAATTTGAGCTCTTTTGGTTTACATCTACATTAGTAATTAAATTTCCGTTAAGGTATGCAGGGAAAACAAACTTTGTAAGAAATTTTGTTCCAAGGTCGCTATCTGAAATACAAAGGCTTGCAAGAGCTGATGCAATATTATCCATATTTAAAGCATATAGCATGTTATCTGAGCCTATGTAGTATTTTTCATCATCAAATACCACAAAATGTGTTACTGTGTCGCCCTCAAATAGTAAATTTTCGGGAATTGGCTCTAAATATGCATCCTGTGCGCTTGCTACAGCTACAAGGCTACATAAAGCCAATGCAACGAAAAATACTGTTAAAAGTAATTTTTTCATAATTTTCTCCTTAAAATAAAAAGTGCTACAGGATAATTGTAGCACAATTTGAAATTTTTGTCAATTACTAAAAAAGTAGCATAATACACTCGACAAGAAATGCAGATACGCAGGATATTATGGCAACCACGGTTAGCCCCTTGCCACGATATGCAAAAATACCACCCACTATAAGTCCTGCTACACTTGATATTACATTTCCTGTTGCGTAAATAGCTGACGGAATTGTCATTGCTACAAGCACGGAATACGGTATGTAATATAAGAATGATTTTATGTAACGGTTAGTTATGCTCTCTTTTACAGCCACAAAGGGTATTACTCTGATTAGATATGTAGAGCCGGATAAAATTAAAAGATAAATTAGGAAATCATTCATTTTCTATTTCCTCGCTTTCAATTGGAAATAGAAATGCGCCTATAAGCGATGCAGTAATTGCACAAATGCTAATTGAAATGCCTGACGGTATATCTCTTAAATATGGCACATAGTAAAGTATGCAATTTAATACAGCAGTAATTGCAATTACTATTAAAATTGGCTTTGATTTTTTGGCAGGCGGGATAACTATTGCTAAAAACATACCGTAAATAGCGATACAGAGGGAGCACATTACTATCTCTGGTAGTATATTTCCAATTAAGCTACCAAGCAGTGTGCCAAGGGTCCAGCCTATCCAAGGGGCTGTTGAAAGCCCTAGGAATAATTTAGGCTCAACATCATTTTCTTGCGATGCTACTGCAAAAATCTCGTCAGTTATAAAGAAGCCAAGAAGCCATCTTTTTATCCCCTTGAATTTAGGTGATACCTTTTGCGAAAGCGATACCGACATAAAGGAGTATCGCATATTTATTGTAAGCTGAGAAATCAGCATTGCTATATACTGTCCCGGATTTACCATAACCTGTATCCCTGCAAGCTGACCTGCCGAGGTTAGCGTCAGCATTGAAATTAAGACAGCCTGATACCAAGAAAAGCCCAGTGACACTGCCATTATTCCAAATGTAAAGGATACCGAAAGATACCCGAGTCCTATGGGGAAGCCAAGTCTTAGCCCCCTTAAATATTGCTTCATTTTTAAGTCCTTTTTAATATTTAAAGCCCGAAAAATTTCGGGCTTATTAGCTTAGAGTTATGATATGATGCTTCTGCGAAACGATCATAGTTGATTTTTGTTACGCAAAAATCATTCCCACTCGCTTAAATTAGCATTATATTAAGTGAATTTAGGTCTTTTCGCGCGGTTTATCGGGGGATTTGACCGCCTTTTTCTGCTTCGTCTATGGAGTCTGCGAAAAAACGGTATCAAAATGGTATCACTGATACCACCCGGAAAGCACGGTCTTTTTACGTTATTCATTATACCATAAAACCAGAATAAATACAAGAGGTTTGCAGAGATTTTTATAAGTTTACAATGCGTTTAGAAAACTTCATAGCCACTCTTCCGCACTAAATTATTCATCCTTTGTAGTTGCGAATCCATTATATCTCCACAATACTATGACCATAATTATCAGGCAAAGCATTTCAGCGCCGAGAGTGCTGAATGAACCAACGCGCAACATACTTTGAGAAACGAAAAATATATTAGCCAATTCAGCAACAGTATATAATACAGGTATTGTCCATAAAACGCGGGATACTCCTAACTCTTTAATTACAGAGCTTATAAACAGTATCCACATTGTGAGCGTTATGGCAAATGAAATTAAGCTAAGATATGGATCGACATAATTAGCTAAATATCTTATTGCTTCCTCGGAGAGAGCACGATACCAAACCGGAGAAAGTGTTGCCTCAAGTGCAGCAAGTGCAAGCAAGAACATCTTCACGCGACAAACCTTATAGATAAATCCGCCTTTTTTGATCTGCGACATTATATGACACACCACAAGTCCGACAAGAACAATCGAAAGAAACTCCAAACGTTTTATATTTTGGTAAAAGAAGGCGACAACAGTTCCGAAGTTCTTTATATTGGGAATTTCCTGTATGTTTTCGGTGGCATAATAAACATAAAGTCCTTGAAATACCGCAATAGTAAATTCCACGATCAAACCTACAAGCATGGCAATTTTCGTGCCAAGAGCAAATCGTCCGTTGCCCATACTGTCATAAGAGGTTTTTTCAACCAAAGAAACGAAGAAATACTCTATGGAAAGTCCGATTGCAGAGCTGATATATGCAAGCAAAATTGTGAGTGCTCCTGCCCAAGAGTTATGCAAAACAAGCTCCCACGAAGCTGCTATGAGAAACGGTACAAATAAGCCCAACCATAAGCCGCCAATGACCATAAACACGCGACTATAGTAGTGCCATCCTTTTTCTGCAATGAAACTGTAGTTTATGTTGATTTCTTTCGTTTTGAAAGCGTAGAAAATATATAAGTAACCTAATACCTCAAGCAAAATCAAAAGATGATTATGATATTGTCCACCAAGCATTTCTTCTGTGGTAAATGGTATGGTAAGGATATATGTACCAAAGACCGCAATTATAAATGCTTTAGCCGCTTTCTTATAGAACGAATGACGTTCAAAAGCAGTTCGTTCATCGCCTCCTACACGAAATTTGATTGTGCCAACCAAGAGAATACCTATACCAAGAATCATAATTACCGCCTCGGTATATGTCACAAATGAGTGAAACGTGTTTTGAATAAAAAGCGTTATAGTTCTGCTCACAGTATAAATCAACGTAATTATTACCGCAAACAGAATTCCTTTGCTGTAAATTTTACCGCATTCCGCGTTTATCCGTTCATCATTAAACATTTATTTGTCCTCCCAAAACAAATCATTCAAGGTGCAACCAAGCACTTTGCAAATATTACGGCACAACGCAATCGTAGGATTGTAATCACCGTTTTCAATCATATTTATGGTTTGCCGAGAAACACCGATTATTTTGGCAAGCTCGGTTTGAGACAAGTTCTTCTCTAATCGAGCTTGTTTCATTTTCTCGTTCATAGCCCCTCCTTGTCAATTATATTTGACAGCATCATTATAGCACAGCACAAGCTGATTGTCAATTATATTTGACAATATTTTTGTGAATAATATGTAAAAAGGGTGCCACCGAAGCGGCACCGACATATAAAAACAACGGCAAGAACTTTTAACATTCCTGCCGTTGTTTATGATTCTATTGGGTATCAAAATGGTATCAAAAACTCGTTTCAAGTGCTGAAATCCCTTGATATATAAGGATTTTTCAAATCGCGTTTATTATTCCCACTCTATTGTTCCTGTTGGCTTTGGAGTAAGGTCGTAAAGAACACGGTTAATGCCCTCAACCTCGTTTGTAATTCTATTAGTGATTTTATGAAGAATTGGGTATGGGATTTCCTCAATTGTTGCGCTCATTGCGTCCTTTGTATTA
>JAGAJV010000072.1 GCA_017625915.1 Clostridia bacterium | reverse complement strand
TACCCCCAACGGGGCTGCCATTTGAGCTAGTCCACCAATACACACATTCTCCAGAAACAACTGCGTTTTTTGCCTTAGTATATCCTGTAGCAGGGCATTTCATATTATTAATTAAATATTCTTCTACCTCCGCCTCGCTTAAGCAAAACAACCCTCTTGATTGACCCTGTGCTATTATTATACTCTGTTCTAACGAGTCAAATGCGTTTTCATAAAGCTCGTTATCTAACCATTTGCGAAGGGAGCAGTTTTCCCAGCTTGCTTGTGTATTGCTTTCATTATAAGGCAAACGATCTAACGCATATTTACTAATTAATAATAACTTGCCCCCTTCTTTTGAAAGCACTATCCATTCAACGGGCTCCTTACTTACAGAATTTTTCAAATAATATGAGCCAAACATTAAGCTTTCGCCAACCCTTCGTTTTGCTAACATATCAAATTTTTCAGTAAAATAAAGAGAATCCTTCAGCTCCTTAATATTAATTGTTATTTCATTGTTAGCCTTGAGTGCGCATTCATTTATCTCAGCTTCTTTTAACAAAATTTTTCCAACGTTATTAAAAAATAACTTTATGATATCAATTTTAATTTTCGGTAAAATCAACTTTTCAAGCTCTACACCATCAAAGGTATCGTCGTAGATTTTTTCAACTGATTCGGGAATATTGATTTTAACAAGAGATTTACAGTTAGCAAACGCTCTTTTGCCTATGATTTTTACACCCTCCTCAATTTCAACGAAGGTGATAAGCTCATTATTTTCAAATGCTCCGTCATAGATTTCCTCTACACCGTGGATAACTATGCTTCTTTTATTGCCGTTATAGCCCATTAAAACACCGTTTTCAACGATAAAGCCCTCTTTTTCAAAGAGCTGGTCGTTTGCCATTTGGCTAATAGCGCCAATGTCAAAGGTCACATTAACTGTACCGTCGCCTGTAGCCTCGTCGGTTAAATCCCTTGATACATCGTATCCACATTCGGGACAGAAGGTTCCGCCTGAAAATTTAGTGCCACATTCTGCACAAAAATATTCTCTTTGTGCGTTTTCCTCTTCATATTTTTTTATGTTGAAGCCACACTTAACGCAAAATTTTGCAGTGTCGCTAACACTTGCTTGACATTTAGGACAATTTTTCATTTTTATCTCCTTAATAATCAATAAACTCTCTGCCGTATGTGTCCAAGCCGTATCTTCTGCCTCTTGGCACATACATTTTAAAGCCGCCGCCATACAAGCCTAAGCTTGTGGGGAATGCGCTATTGCTTATGCTTTGTACACTCTGTGGAATTTTTACGCTTTTCAGGCAGTAATTATTAAATGCTTCTGCCTCGATGGCTCGCACACCCTCCTCGATTGTTACGTTACTTAAGGACTCGCAATATGCAAATGCGCCTGCTCTTACAGTTGCAACGCCTCTTGGAATAGTAATGCTTGAAAGGGATCTGCATTGCTGGAATGCGTATGCTCCTATTACATTAAGGGAGCTTGGCAGAGTTACGCTTGATAGGTAGGTACAGTTAAAAAATGCATAGTTACCCATACTAACAACGCCCTCGCTAATAGTTACGCTTCTTAAATTACCACAGCAGGAAAATGCATTGTCGCCAATTGTTGTTACATTGCCAGGTATAGTAATGCTTGATAGGTTATTACACATTTCAAATGCGTTTATGCCTATGCTTGTAACACTGCTTGGAATTGTAAGTGTTGAAAATGCAGTTCCGCAAAACATAAAATCGTCAATTTTAGTTAGTCTGTTTGAAAGAGTTAGTCCTGTTAGCTTCACACAGCCGGAGATAGAGGACCTTTTAACGCTTTCAACCTCGTTTGGCATATTATAATAGCCGCTTCTGCCATTAGGGAATTGAACAAGTACTCGTCCGTCCTTAGAATAAACTACACCGTCAATGCTTTTAAAATATTTATTATTAGCATCAACCTCGTAGCTCTCTGCATTGGAGCAGTATAATCCAATTTCCTCTATTTTTGTAACGGTTGATGGCACTCTGATGCTTTTTACCTTAGCGCTATAAAATGCACTGTTTTTAATTTCAGTAATGCCCTCGGGAATTACTGCATTTTCATCGCTTCCGTTATATTTTACTAGCACAGTGCCGTTTATTTCAGCATTTTTATAAAAGCTTTCCGTTTCCTTTTGCTCATTTAACTGCTGACTTGCTGCATTTTGTAATGCTGAAAAATCAAAGCTATCAAAGCCACTACTAAAGCCACCTGTGCTTTCACTCTCGCCACCGTTTAAATAAGTGCTTATATTGCAGCCACACTCGTGGCAGAATTTTTGGCTTATCAGCTTAACTCCACATTCTGGACAAAATTTCATTGTTTTTGCTCCCTTCGGTTGCAAAATAGCCGTCAGCCGTTAGCCGTCAGCAGTCAGCAGGCTAGACTGAGAAGGAATATCGGAAGGGCTTTTGCTTGTTTTTAAATTTAGTTGTTAATTTAATTTGCTAGCCACTGACGGCTGGCAACTGCTTTTAATAATAGATAATTTCTGCTTTGATTTTTGAATACTCGTATTCAAAATTCAAGTGTCTTGGTACATATATTTTTTTGAGGCTTGTACAGCTTACGAAAGCGTCACCCTCTATTCTCTTTACGCTTTTTGGGATTTTTATTTCCTTAAGGTTGACACATTCAAAAAACGCATAGCTATCAATTTCTAAAAGTCCCTCAGGTAAATCAATGCTTGAAATGGCTGTTCCTGTAAATGCGCCGTGTTCAATTATTCTTAGGGTGCTTGGTAGGCTTATTGATGTTAGACTTTTGCAAAGCTCAAATGCGTTTACGCCAACAGTCTTAACGCCCTCGCTGATTGTTACCTTTTTTAAATTCGGGCAAATTCTGAAGGCTTCATCGCTAATAGCTTCAACGCCCTTAGGGATTACTACGCTACTCATTCCGGTGTTCTCAAAGGCATTTTCGCCAATTTCTGTTACTGACCTTGGAATATCAATTACTGTAAGTCTTTCGTTAAATGCAAATGCGCCTCTGCCGATTTTTTTAAGTCCCTCGGGTAATGAAACCATTCTTAAATTTTTAAATTCGATAAATGCCTCGTCGCCGATTTCCTTTACATTTGTGCCTACTATTACCTCTTCAACATAGTCGTTCATATAAAATGCTTCGTTATCAATTTTTGTAACGGTTGAAGGTATAGTTACCCTTTTATTTTTGCCCTTATATTCTAAAAGCACTCCGTTTTTGATTACAAGGTCACTGTCAATTTGTAAATCGTCAGAAGTGTCACTGCTTTCTATATTAAGGCTTGAAAAATCAAAGGTGTCGCTTGTATCCGCAAAGCTAATATCAAGGCTGTCAAGCGGCTCAATAACGCTTTCCTTTACCTCTGTGCTCTCGCCAAATTTATAGCCACATTCATAACAGAATTTTACCTTATCTACCGGAATTTCATATCCGCATTTTGGACAGGTTTTCATTGTTTTCTCTCCTTAATATTCAATGATTTCTATACCGCCGAATATATTTTTAAAATATTGCCTGTTTTCTTTTGGGGCATATACCTTTTTTAAGCGATTTCCAAAGGGGTGAAAAACGCCATTTAAGCCTCTTATGCTTCGTGGCAATCTTATGCTTTCTGTTACGCAGCCATAAAAAGCATCGGCGCCTATAACCTCTATTCCCTCATTAAGCGCAACGCTTGAAAGAGTACTGCAACCATAAAACGCATTTTTGCTAATCCCTTTTACGCTTCCGGGAACACTAATAGCTTTTAAAGACTTGCAATTATAAAATGCATTTTCTCCTATTCCTGTAATTCCGTTATGAAGGATTACGCTTTTTAATGACTTACACCCCAAAAACGCCTCTTTTTTTATGACGGTAACAGAGGTCGGTATTATTGCCTCTTCAAGCAATTTTCCGTTCACATACAAATCACCACTCGGCTTCCCTCCTCCGTAGTAGCTGTCAAATTCCAACTTTAACCAGCTCTCCAGGTCGCTGATACAAACCCTCTCAGACGTGCAGCTTAGCCCATAATCCTCAATTCTTGTTAAGCCCTTGGGTATAGTTATGCTTTTTAATCTGTGACAGCCTGCAAACACACTGCGTCTTATAATTTTAACCTTCTCAGGAATAATAACCTCTTCAAGTTCAGCACAGCCGTTAAATGCTTCATTGTAAATTTCCTCAACGGTTGAGGGAATTTTTACTGTTTTTAGGTATCTACAACCGTAAAATGCTCTTTTGCCAATGATTTTTACGCCCTCGGGAATTACGACAGAGGATATTATCTCGTTATTTTCAAATGCACCGTCAAAAATTTCCGTAACACCCTTTGGAATAACAACCTCTCTTGTTTTCCCTGTATATTTTACAAGCACACCGTTTTCAACCTGTAAGCCTATTTGCTCGCTCAATTGCTTATTCGCCTCGTTTTGCATAGCTGAAAAATCAAAGCCACCTAAGCTATCGCTTGTACAGTTATTTAAATATTCACTTAAATCCGCGCCACATTCAACGCAAAAATCTTGAACCACTAGCTTTTTTCTGCATTTTGGACAAAAGTTCATTTTAGTTCTCCTTTTCTCATTTTGCTTGTAAAAATGAATAATGAATTGCACGCAAGCGTGCATTGAACAGGAGAGAAAGCCCCTCCCCCACAAGGCATCTAATCCACTATGCTTTTCAAATATTCCTCGTCGTAATCATATGGAATAAAGATTGACATTTTATTATTGTTGCATAAAATGTGTAGCTTTGGATGTAACGGAGATATGGACGCGTTTGAAATCAGCTTTCTGCCCTTATCAGTTGCACCTGCCGGCATAGCCTCAAGTGCTGTGCATAATGCAGTTGACGCATAGGAATCGTCACCCTCGCTATATCTGTCCGGGAAAATAATTGCATCATTTATATACTTATCCGAGCCATAGAAGCTTACAGGCTCGTTGCATTGGATTGCAAAATAAACATTGTTTTCCTTGCCCTTATTAATTAGCTCGCATATCATTTCGCACATATCGTCGTCAATAAATAAATCGTCAGCCCTTGCTATTACAACAAGTATAGGATACAGGGCACTTTCCTCGTCCTCCTGTCTTGTGGTAATAAGCGTCTTAATTTCCTCTAATGTATCCTCTGCCTCGTCGCTTCCGCTATAAACCATTTTGCCTGATAATACATATTTATCACGCAGGCTCTTTATTATAGTTTTTGCCCGCCTTAGAGATGCGTTTTTATTATAATCAATATAGTAAACCGTTGGCTCATCAATACCCTTAGATAAAGCTAAGGTATCCTTAATTAGTGACGCCTCAAGCATTTTAGTTTCTAGATAGTGACCGAATAGGAATAATGTATTATTTTTAGAGTCAAAGGGGTATTCTAAGGCTCTGTTGGAAAGATAGGTTTTACCAAGTCTTGCTCTGATAATGCCCTCCTCGTCATAATTGCTCTTTGCCCGTCTTACTGTAAACGGCGCATCTGCCTCATTTGATACCTTAACCGCTTTAATTTCGCTTTGAAGCTCCATTTTATAGCTTGGATATTTGCTTTTAACCTCGCTAATATGCTCCTTTAGCCTTTCGCCCTCCTCGGAATACGCAACTCTTACGCTTTGCAAATTACCGCTGTGAGAGAAGAAGCAAAGACCCTTAGCGCTCTCCAGCTCGCTTTGACGGTTTGCTACCTGCGGAATTAGCTGACCTGCGTTTTCGTCAGACTTAAATTCAATTCTATTGCCAAACAGAGGTATAATTGAGTTAACCTCCATAGGAAATCTGATTGAGGAAATTACAAGGCTGATACCGTATGCACGGCCTACCTGCGCAATTCTGTTAATTCTATCAACTGCGTCGTCACTTCCTGCTACCAGCTGATAAAACTCGTCAATTACAATTACGCATCTTGGAAGCGGCTCCTTAGCTACCTCGTTATATGCGTATATGTTTCCGTATGAGCCAATCAGGTTGCCTCTTCTGGTCATTTCCTCGTCAATAAAGTCAAGGACATCGTTTGCCGCAAAAATTCTATCACCTGTAACAACGGTTTTTAGGTGCGGCAGTCCCTGCTCCTCAAATATTTTAAAGTCGCCCTTAACCATAACTATCAGGTGCAATTCCAGCTCGGCAGGGGAATATAGCTTACTTGCAGATAATACAAGGCTATTTATAAATGCAGTTTTACCTGAGCCGGTTGTACCGATTATAGCCAGATGAGCATTAGGTCCATTTGCGCTTAAATCAATAGATACAGGATTTGAGCCCTGCTTACCAAACGGAATTGAAAGCGTTTTTGAATACTTTTTGCGTCTGGGGCTAGCTGCAAAATCCTCCTTGTCAACAACGCTATCAAGATATACAATCTTGCCTACACTGCTTTTTACAGATACCTTAAACACGCTTAAAATTGAGCTTACGCTATAATTTTTGCCACAGGTGTTGGATAGGTACATTTTACCGTCCTTTAATAAATAGCCGCGCTTGTTCATTTTAAACTCAGCTACATTTTTAGTTATGCTATCCAAATTAGGCAATCTCTTGCGATAATATCTGGAATCCTCGTTGTCATAGGTATTTTCGGTAATCAGGAAAAATACACCTGCGTCCTTACCGTTTTTAAGCATGCTGGCAATATCGTCGCCTGCATTTTCATACTTAAAGGGATAGCCATTTAAGGCTACTAAAATAATCGGTAGAGGGTTGTCCTGATTTTTCTTGTTATACTCAAGTGTATTTTGGCAACGGGACTGACCTAAAACCATTATTCTTTGATTTATAATTCTGTTTAGCTCGCTAAGGGAAGCGCGAATATCCTCGTCGGAATTTTTTACAAAGCTACCGTTTGCATTATCGAAAAATAGCTCTGTATTGCCATTTTTCAGTATGCCTGCAAAGGTGGTAATTGTATTTGAGGAGGTGCTATCGCAAATTAACAATCTTTTGCTTGCCTGCGGATATGCAAATAAAAACTGAATAGCGGTATTTACAATACAAGTAGATAGGTCGATGCTGTCAATATCCTTATTGTCGGCTTTTATAACCATAATGCCGTCCGTATGTAGCTTCCATTCAAGCAAGGAAAGAATTACGCTTTTATCCCCGCTTCCGCCAAGCACGCCCTCATCGCAAAGCTCAAAGCCAATAGGCAAGGAAATTTCAGTTACAAAGTCGCTCTCAAGCTCCAGCTTATCGTTAATTATGGCCTTGTTATAGAGCATATTACTATTTTGCTTTACTTGATTTACTAAAGCATTAAACTCGCTCGCATCCTTGCATAGCGCTTGTCTTTTTGACTTTAACAGGTTAAGCTCGCCCTTATATTTTTCCATAGCTAAGGATATAGCCTGTACACATAGTCTTTCAGCATTTGCATATATGTCAGTAATAGTATTATATCGGATTGCAAATTCACGCAAATTCACATCAACATTTGCCTTGCCAATTATGGCAGATAAAAGCTTAATGCCCTCATTACCCAGCTTAATTGCAAGCTCGCAAGCATTAAACGCATCATATTTTTGAGCTAACGCGCCATTTGGCAAATAAATTCTGCCACCGGATAGCTGTACCTTATTTTTATATAAGCTACAAACCGTTTCAACCGTTGGCTTGATTTTTGCAATATATCCGCCAAGCTCTCTTTTTATTTTAGAATAATCATTTGAATATTTGCTTTTTAGCTCATTTTCCTTAGCTAAAAGACTGCCCTCTAGCTTGTCAATTTCGCCGGTTAGTCTTAAATATTCACTAATTTTCTCCGTTTGATTCATTTTAATACCTCTTGTGTTAGGATATAGGGTATAGGGGTTCGCTTCGCTCACAGGGAGGGTTAGTTGTTTCCCTGTCCTCTGTCCACTGTTCCCTGACAGTTATTTTGCTTCTAACATTATTTTGATTATTTCCTTGTCAGTCCCACTCATACCCTCGCGAGCGAGTCTGCCAATATTTTTAATTGTGTTTTCTACACCCTTGACCACAATTCCGTCGCCTCCGTAGAATTGGTGACCTGCCTTCATCATTTCGTAGCCTAAAATTCCTGCCTCAACTGCCATTGCTATTTTAGCAGCGCAGGATGGCTTAGCTCCGTCGCAAATAGTACCGGAAAGGATTGCTATTGCATTTACAAGTGTATGGGCAATTTCTCTGAATCTGCCACCCTTCAGATAGCAAATCCCACAGCCTGCGCCACAGCCTGCGCTAATTGCGCCACAGTAAGCAGACAGACACCCTATGCCTGTTTTTTGATGAATTGTAATTAAATCTGACACCAAAAGCGCGCGAATCAGCTGCTCCCTTGCTGCGTCCATATCCCTTGCGTAAATTACAACGGGAATAGTTGCAGTCATACCTTGATTTCCACTGCCGGAAATTATGCAAACAGGCATTTCACAGCCACTCATACGGGCATCACTGCCTGCTGCTGCAAAGGCTCTTGCTCTGATTCTTGTATCAGTGCCACCGTTTAAAAGGGTTTTACCAATGCAAGCGCCCCATTCGCCATTAATGCCCTCCTTTGCAATTGCCATATTTAATTCAATTTGCTTTTCAATAAGAGGACGAACTCTTTCAATATCAACAGTATCGGCAAATTCGATAATATCCTCAACATTTAAGGAGGAACGGTCCACGCTTTCGCCGATTACAGTGTCAGCCATACCGCCGGAATATTTGTCTGTATAATCAATTTCGTCACACTCAGCAAGAGTAATATTTGTATGTCTTTTTTCAAAGTGAACATGAGCGCCGTCAGCCACTAGGTCAACCTCAAAGGCATTATCTGTTTCAAGCTCGTAAATATCAAGCTCAACTAAATCGTGATACGCCTGTATTTCCAAAGCGTCCTCTTTTTTAAGGCTACATAAAACCTCCAGCTTGCTATCCGGTGCATTCGCCACAATGCCTGCGCAAACTGCCGCCTTAAGGCCGTGCATTCCGCCCGTTGCAGGCACAATTACACTTTTAACATTTTTAATAATATTTCCGCTAAAGCCCGCCTTAATTTTCTTAGGCTTATCCTTTAGCATGTTTCTTAATACTGAGGATGCATAGGCTATTGCAATTGGCTCTGTACAGCCCATAGCCACAAGCAGCTCCTCGTTCAAAATCTCTATGTATGTGTTGATTATTTCGTTTGTTATCATAATTTCCTCTCTCATTTTCGCATAGCGAAAATATATCGAATTTGAGCGTAGCGAGAATATATCGAACCGTAGGTATATCGAGTGCAGAGCACATATCGACACACGCAAATTTAGTTGTCTTGCCTTTAGGCAAGACTAATCCACATAGCAGGACGAACGCCAAATATTGTTCCCGTTACATCATAGCCCATTGCAGATACGCCACCGATATCAAAGATGTATGTTGCATTCTGCGCAAATTGTCCCGAGGTACGAAGCCACCAATTGCCAAAATATGCTCCGTCGCAATATGCGCCCTTGTTCTTTGCAAATAATGTTACTTGACATCTTGTGTATGCATCAGACGGAAAATACTTCTTTACCTCATCTATGCTAAGCAGGAATATTTTGTCGTTGGTATCATTTCCACTGCTTGTTCCGTGCCGTGGATTTGGCACATTTTTTAATGAGGTTGTCAGAATTCTGCTCTTTTCACTGCTCGAGAATGCGGTATTATAAAAATCGTTATTCAGCCATTTACGAAGGGAGCATTTTTCCCAGCTTGTATTTTCACTGCTTTCGTTGAATTTTTGTCTGTCAATAATGTGATTTGAGATTAAAAGCGCCCTGTTTCCGTCTCTTTCAAGCACACGCCATTCAATATCCTCTATTTGCATGCCGTGATTATACACGCCCATTTTATGAATTGTACCGGGGTTAAACTTGTTATAAACAGCTTCTTCCTCTCTCTTTTTTCTCTCCGCTTCCCTACGCATTTCCTCTCTGCGCTTTTCCTCAGCCTTTCTTTCTTCCTCTTCCTTGACGGCTTTTGCAATTGTCTTTTCTATAAGCTCTATATTTACGCATACTCTACCGTCCTTTTTGGTTACAGCGTCGCTTATTTTCATTTTGCTTATGTTGGTTTTTGATGTCTCACTTAAGCAAGCAAGAACAACGCTTTCCTTGTATTCAGTCAAGATAAGTGTGCGAAGCGCTGTGTTTTTAAAGGTATTATCGTAAATAATTCTACAGCTTGCCGGAATATTAATTTCAACAAGAGAGGAGCAGGAGGCAAACGCTTTTCTGCCAATGCTTTTTATCCCCTCCTCGATTTCCACACAGGTTATAATTTGGTTATTTTCAAAGGCTCCGTCGTAAATTTCCTCGATTGAGCCATATATAGTAATTGTTCTTTTTTTGCCATTATAGCCTGTCAATACTCCGTTCTCAACAACAAATCCGTTTTGCTCGTACATTTGCTCATTAGCTAAACCGGATAGCCCAGAAAGACTATCAAGGTTAAAGCTACTTGAGGTATTGCCAACAGACTCTTGATCATTTTTCACAACATCAGCGCCACACTCGGTGCAAAATGCGCTATCGGGTTGAATTTCAGCGCCACATTCGGTGCAATATTCAGGTGAGCTTGCTTGCTCCTCCTCGTACTTTTTAATATTAAATCGACATTTATTACAGAATTTAGCAGTGTCAATTACACTAGCCTTACAATTTGGACAGGTTTTCATGAGTTCACTCCTTTTAGTCGCTCACAGCCGTCAGCGATTAGCTATTAGCCGTTAGCGAGATTTGTTTTTGATTTTTATGCTATCAAGATATAATAAAATTTATGATATTGACATAATATCATTTTACAACAAAAAAAGCCAAAAGACAAGTCCTTTGGCTTAAATTATATATTATTGAGCAAAATTTTGCTTCGCAAAGCTTAATTAAATTTGCTATTATAGCTTGCCAAAGGCGAATTTAGCTCTGTAAGAATTTAGCTGCCACAAGGCAATTTAGCTTGCGGAACGCAAATTTAGCTGATAACCGTTGCTACGCAACGATTATCAATGC
>JAGAJV010000071.1 GCA_017625915.1 Clostridia bacterium | reverse complement strand
CCATAGCTTTCTCCTTATATTTTATATATATAATTTTAACATTTATTTATATATTTTGCAACTAAAAAATAAACCATCTCAAAAGAGATGGCTTATTTTATTAAAATTGATTATTGCTTTACAAAATCAGTATATGCCTTGCCACTCCAAGTAATTGTTGTTGGGAGTCCATTGTCATCAAAAACAAATGTACAGGTTGTTCCCGAAACTCTTGTAGCTGTTGTGCTTGCACCACTGCCTGAAAGTGTATATACCGCTGTTGAAGCACCGCCTGTGCCAAAGTTACCTGTCATATCAGAACGAGTTACAGTAAGTGTTGTGCCACTAATTTCAAACATAATATATCTTCCACCATTGATTGCAGAAAGATATGTAGTATTAGTGCCATCTCCGCCTTCGTCCGGCTCTTCAACTACCGGAATTTCGCCTGTGATTGTGTAAGTATAGGTTAAATCAGCGGATGCATCAGCTGTATTTACCCAAGGATTAAGAGTTAATGAAGCGCCCTTAGTAAGAGTTACAACATAGTTACCGTTGTCATCCTTAGATACCCCTGTTCCGCTTACAAGGCAACCCTCCGGACAAGCAATTGTAAGAATGATGTCCTCAGTTGCTGTGTAGATGTAATACTTTTCTTGCTCGTCGCCTGCGTGAGTCATATCAAATGGAAGTGACTCAATCTTAATTGGGTTTTGCTGTGAGCCAAGAGGATATACTCTTGATGCTGTGAGTGATGAGTATGTGTCGGCTTCTATTACAACTGTTAGCTTATCGCCCATATTAAGCTCAACATCTGCGTTTTCGTTGAATGTAAGAGTTTTCACTTCACCGCCGTTTACAGAATATGAAACTGTAACGTTACCAGCCATAACTGAAGCGCCAACCTTAAGATTAATAACAATATTCTGTGTTGCGTAGTAGATATACTTATCGTCTGTAGCGTTGATTTGATAGCTTTCAAGTCCTAGTGCCTTTGTTTTTTCCAAATTAATATCACCTGAAAGTGTATCGGTTTCTTCGTCATAAACAAGGCTAAAGGAAAGCTCTTGAGCAAACCAACCGCCTGTTGTTACATTGATAGTTACATTGTTGCCATCAACTAAAATGTTGTCAATAACAAATTCGGTTGCTTGACCCCATTCTGTATAGCTACCTGAGCCCTTACCTTCTGCATCAATAGTGAAGCTATATGGAGTTACGCCCTGCATTGATACCTGAGCTCCGTTCCATGTACCCTTTAGGAAGGATGGGTCCTCTGATTCAAATGCTTCAAATGAAACTGTAAACGGTACATCTACTGCTTCTTCCGGGAATGTATTGTCAGCTACATTAAAGTAAACTGTTGTACCGGCAAAAACATAAAGCTTAACCTCATTTAGGTATCCATTTTGACCCATATTAGAATTTGGTGTATCAATTACAGTACCATATTGTAGATTGAAGTTTACATAATCAGAGCTAATTATTACATAGCCATTTGCTGTTGCTGTAAACTGGAAGTATGGATATACATAACCACCTTGGTATGGAGATACATAATCACCTACTTCTGGGATTACAAATGGAGCTTCATCTGTGCCTTCGCCCTCAAGACCGCCTTCTACCGGAGCCTCAGCTACTGCAAATGTCCATGCGCCATCGTTCTTTGTTGCTACAACAGTTTTACCGTTAAGCTCATAAACATCAGTCTTTTCAGCGCCCCAGTACTGCCAGTGATTCTCGTCAAAGTCAAGTACAAGTGTTACTGAACCGTCAGCATTTTCTGTTACTTGGCAGATATAATAAAGGTCATCTGCTCCACCGTAAACATTTAAGTAGTAAACAAGTGCGTCTACATCGTAGTAGAAGCCGACATTGTATCCATTAAGTGCGTTATCTAAAGATGTTCCGTCAAGCTCCTCTAATGGAGTTTTTTCCTCTTCCTCATTTGAAGGTGTAATTACAATATCAAGAGCTAAGATTTCGTCAACCTTATCTGTACCTGCTTCATAATCCGGGCGTGATAAGTATGTAAGTGCAAGCTTATATGAGCCGTCACCATTATCTGTTACATCGAATGTAAAGTAAAGGTCAACTAAATAGCCGTCTGTATAAACCTCTGCAATATAGCCGTCACTTGTGTAGCTGTTGTAAATAAATACATTATAGTCGCCTACAGTATATGTACCTAATAGTGATTCCTTAACCGGATCTGCCGGTACTTCCGGTTCTTCACCACTGCTTTGACCATCCATTGTCCACTCAATACCATCATAGTAAAGAACAAACACTGTTTCTTCTACTTCTGTTGCATATTCTTCATTATATGTAAAGCCTTCTCTTTCAGCATATGCTACCGTCATATTGTATGAACCGTCGCCATTATCTGCAAGCTCGTATGTGAAGAACATATCAAATTTTGAATTGTAGATATTTACATAATAATTATCAGTCTGTGTTAAGAACATAAAGTCATATGTTCCGTTATTTGGCATAAAGAGGTGAAGTGTTTCCTTAAGCTCGTCTTTAACGAATTCATCTTCCTCACCGCCGCCACCTTCACCACCTGCAGGTGTTTTGTTTTCAAGGTTAAGTGGTTGTGCAACATCAGCAGGAACCTCAAACATTGAAAGCATTGAGAAGTTTACAAAGTATTCGCCAGGAACAAGAGTAATTGTATAATCATCGTTCTTGGTATATGTATTACCCTGTGCATCTGTTACGTTTAATACAAACAAATTACTAGCATTAAATGCATAGTTACCTGCTACTGTAATAGTAAGAGGTCTTGATGCCTTATCGGCAGAAATCTCAGCTTGTGAGAAGTAAAGTGTATTTGAACCCTCAACTATTGTTGTATTATAGTCGTTTAATGGTCCTTCGCCTGCCCATGCAGAAATAATTGTTGCATAGCAATTTGAAATTACTGTGATTACGATTTTATCGTCCTTATTCAGGTTGATTTTATTTTCAACGCTTCCGCCTACAACATCAATAGCCTCTCCGCCGTTAATGGAGTAAGTAACTGTGCCTGATGATTCGCCGCCACCCATAGCAACAAATCCGCCATATTTAATTGTAAGAACGCCGTTTGATGATGCTGTAAAAGTAAATGCTACATTAGCACCGTTTACTGCGTTGCTTCCGTTTTCGTTAAGTGGCTTTTCTGCAACTGTAGGAGTATCAGGTGTTGGATCCGGGTCCGGTGTTGCTGATGCTTCAAAAGCAACCTTGATTGCAAAGACGCCCTTTTCCTCAGCGCCTACAAAGAATGTAACGCTTTCGCCCTTGGCGAGTGTAAATTCAACTGTGTGCTCATTTTGGTCTGCATATACCGGGTGGAATGGGTCGTACTCAGGAGTATCTGCACCCTCAAATACGAAGCCTAAGCCTACTGGTAATGTAAATGTGTACTTACCTGATTCGTTAGCTGTGAATGTGTATTTATCCTCCCAACCGTTTACGCTTGATACATAAACATACTTTGTATCAGCTGTGTCGTCTGGAATAACTACTGTTGGTGTGCCTGGGATAGTTACGCAAATCTTCTTTGTTACCTGTCCAAATCTGATTGTTACAAGGTACTTACCTGAATTAGCTGATGTTCTGAATGCGATACAATCCATATATCCACTATAGGTTGGATCTTGGAATAAGTCTGTACCCCAGAGTAATCCGTTACCCTCGTCAAGGTTTTCGCAGATTACCTCAAAATCCTCTGTATTCATAAAGCTTGGAATTGCTGAGGATGGGATAAGACCGCCGATGTGAAGTCTTGTATAGGTTTCCTTATCAAGTATTAAGTCAACAATACCGTCACCGTCAACATCGATGATTGGTGTTTCTTCCTTTACATACATTTGACCTGCATCATTATAATCTGTAGCTGTTACAAAGAACAAATCAAAGTCAATAGGCATAAATGATGCTCTTGGATAGATTGTTGTGTATGTTCTTTCGCCTGAGGTTTGGCTTACCTCGTATGTATAAATTGTTGGTGAAGCTGTTTCTAATAGCTCATATGTATCTGTTTCAGGATAGTAAACTAAGTCTGTATCCATTTCCCAGTTTCTGTAGCTTTCAACGCTGAAGTTACATAAATTGATAACCATATCATCGTTAACTGTAAATTCAACATCTACATAGTATAGATATACCTGATAATCCATTACAGCCTCGCCGCCTGCGCCGCTGCTTGGATGCTGTGATGTTGCGTTAACTGCAAGATATTCGTATGAGAAGGAATACTTACCTGTTTTTGCATCATAATTTGTCTTTGAATTTGCAATATGATCGCCCTTTGACATTAAGTCATAAAGGTTTGCAATTGTTTGAGCAAGTGTTGATGTATCATCATAGCCTGCTGCAAGAATTGAGCCCGGTGTGTAGTTGTAGCCGTTAAGCTTTTCAGGTAAACCGGATGTCGGCTTCAAATCAATTGAGCCAATCTCAACCATTACACCAAATATCTCTTCATCAGAAATAGACTCAAAATATTGCTGTTCACCGCCGATAAACTTGTCATTTTTGTCATAATTCTTTAAAAGAATATATGAATCGCCATTACCAAGAACAAAGAATACCTCATCAGTTCCCTTATTTTCGATTGATGTAGATGTGTCGTAAACGATTTCTGAGAAGTTTACATTACCGCTGATAACCTTATAGTTATTAGCAATTGCTGCCTCTAAAACTGCAAGAATATCTGTCTTGTCAATTTCCTTAAGCTTTTGGTTACATACAGTACAGAAGCCTGCCGCGTTGATTACATGGGCTTCCTTGCCTGTAACCTCTACCTTATGCTCACAAAGAGCTGCGTGCCAGTGATATTCACCGTCTGTTGTCCACTCTGTTGAGTAGTAGTGCTGGTGGATATCCTCAATGATGTAGTTACATACATCACATCTGCCGTCCTCGTCACTATCCTCGTGTGGAGCTACATTTGCGCCTGCTACAGTGTGTCCGCAGTCTGCTGCATTCCAGTGGTTTGTACAGTCAGCTGTCCATTCCTCTGAATACTCATGCTCGTGGTTTGTGTAGGTACATACATCGCATGCACCGTCGTTGTTTGCGTCTACGTGGTTGAGCTTTGTTACTTCAACATCCTCGCAGTCGCAGGTTGCATCATACCAGTGACCCTGCGCGTCATATGACCAGTCCGCATTTGTCTTGAAGGTATGAGTGTGTCCTTGGTTATCTGTGTTATTTGTGCCTTGATTTGTATCAGTATTTGTATCTGTACTTGCGTTTGTGTCAGTATCTGTTTCATCGCCACAAGCTACAAGAAGAAGCATAGCACAAAGGATACACAAAAGAACCGCTAATACTCTCTTCATAAATAAGAGCCTCCTTAAAATATATTTTGTTTTAAAAACAAGCAAGTTAATTATATTTCAATTTTCTACATTATTATATAAAAAATTAAAATATATTTTAGCATATCACAATTTTACAAATATTTCAATACTTAATAATGAATAATATTGTAAAATTATTTTTGCTCATAATATGCGCAGGCAAATAGCCAGCCGGATTTGTCAACTGCTTGGAATTGCTTGCCGTTAAAAACTGAATTTTCTATTGTTCCCTTGCCGTCGTAGAAGAATACTTCCTTAAACATATACTCATAAAGGAAAACCTTAAGCTCCTCAGTAACAGGAACTAAGCCGTCTGAGTTAGCATATGCCTGATAGCCCTCGTGTCCTATTAGCTCCTCAGGTATTCTTCTGCAATCAGACAAGCAATTTGTGCAATCGCTTGTGCAAGCCCAGCCAACAGTTGTTCCCTCATGGCAGGTGCATTCGCTTACGCAGTAATAGCTACCGCCATTTATGTTTCCAAAGGTTGCAAGCTTAGTATAGCCCTCAATAAAATGCTTATAGTTATAGCCATTTATAGATAATGCTGCATTTATAACCTCACCCTTGTTGTTATACTCTATTTCACTAAAGGCACGGTCAATAAATCGACAGGGCTTTGTTATATAGGCATATAGGATAGGTCCATAGCCATCTGTTTCGGGATATTTTTCCTTATCATATAAATGGTAGAAGCCATCGCCACCCTTGGATTTTTCCCAAAGCTTGAAGCGATTTTCGTCAAAAACATATGTTCTCGTTCCGTTTAGCTGATATTCCGGATTTGTGATTTTATAGCTATCGTCGTATTCGTGGGCTTGCTTATCAAAATCGGAAAAATCAAATTTCGGAATTGCCATACCTGATGCAGTTCCGCTATTTCCCGGTCTTTGAAGCTCAAATTCACCGTCACGCTTTACTGCAAAGGTTACTGTTACAGGATATTTATTGTTCTTTGTTTCTGCCTTTACTACAAATGTATATGTTGCCTGTCCTGCTGAGCTTATATTTTCCTTGGCAATTTGAACGGTGTGAACAAAGTTGATAGTATAGCTTCCCATAGCGCCGCCATCGTCTATTGTTCTTTCATACGCCTTCCACTGTGAGCTGCCGTAATAAACATCAACATAGGGATTAATATTATCGGCAGTTACATCAATCCAGCTTTCGATGGAATATGTACCGCTTCTGTCCGGCGCATATTGGAAATAAATACCGTCGTCAGGTCCGTCAATTGTCGCAGAATAAACACCTGTTTTTCTAAATGAATAGCAATCATAAAGACCTGTGCCACCGCCTGCAAGTCTATTTAAGGTGTATAGATTTAAAATGATGTTTCTTTGGTCGTTAGTTGCTATATTAGTATTTGGGTCGTAGGTGTATTCATTGGGCACTGCGGATAGTGTAACTCTATAGTCACCGTCAAGACCGTCTATTCTTGCAATACCGTTTTCGTCAACTGGCGCAGAATGAAGGCTAAAGCCATCATTCCAATATACAAGCATATCCATTCTTGGCTTGTAGGGCACTCCGTCTGCCATTAATGTTACTGTAAAATCGTCCGTTGGGTCATCATTCATTTCAGGAGGGGTGAAGCTACTGTCAATATCTGTATCGGTGTCGGTATCAGATGATATATCTGAGCCCTTTCCTCCACCATGTATAATTTGTCCCTCACAGGCAACAAGAGAGAAAAGCGTCAGAAGCACAAGCATTAAGCATAATATTTTCTTTAAATTTCTCATTTCTTCTCCCCCTTTCTTACCTTCTTTTTTACTCTTAGCTTTCTTATAAATACATCAATTACAAATAATGAAATTGCGCCTATAAGAAGCGGTATTACAAAGCTAACCTTATAGGTTGTAACCTTGTTTTTATCGTTTTCAAGGCTTGGTATCTCGTCAACAAGCACCTCGCCGTTTCCACGCATAAATTCGTAAACCTCAAACTTATCAAAGGTGGTAAATGCATCATATTCGGATAAATACGGAATTTCAAATTCCTCCTTGGTTGTGAACTTGGAATTATCATACTCGTATTTAATTTCAATTGAATATGTGCCAACCTTACCTGTTGTAAAGCTATAGGAATACTTTTTAGAATCAAAGACAAGATTTCTTGTAAGTCTTTTACCTGTAGGTAATGTAATTACAATTGTTGTTTTTGCCTCTGTATTTAAAACGCTTGGTATAATCTCGATATACGCATTATACTCGTTTTTATCAATGTTTACTGTAAACGGATAATCTACTCTTTCCTTTGGTGTATTGCTAATAAATATATTATTAACAAATTGAGCTTTTACATCCTCGCTCCATTTAGCTGTCCAGCTACCTGTCAGGCTGCTTGTAAGCGTTGACACCTTACCGTTTCCGTGTGCTCTATAAGCATATAGAGGCACTGTTTCCTGATAACCGTTATTCTTTTGATATGTAATTGTTATAGGAACAATTGCATCATATTTTTCAAGAGATAGTACATAGCCGGAAACTACAGGAAGTGATGTAAGTCCCTTTACAATATCGTCCTTATGCTTTGCAATTGTAACAGCTGCATCCTTTTCGATAACAACCTCGGCAAAGTCCTCTGCAACTGAGCCGAATACTACCTTAGTTACATCCTCGGGACGCATAATCTCGTAGTAATTTCCACCCTTGCCTGCATTTACAATGCTTTGCATTGTTGCCTTACCCTTGTCTCCGTCGGAATAGATATATGTATCAATTGCAGAAACAGTAGCGCCTGCATCAAATAGGTCCTTAGATACCTCAACGGCTGTTCTTTCGCTATCAAAGCTAAAGCCGTCGGATATAACCATTACTTGATTTTCAGTAAGATTTAATGATTTTACTGTTTTTAGCGCTTCCTCAAGTCCTAATGCAACATCTGTACCGTGGCTTGTGGTAAGTGAATTAATATAGCTTACTAAATCGTCCTTGCAATCCTTTACCTTTTTAGGTGTTTCAACCTTGATAACTCCAGAGAAGGTAACTAAGCAAATATAATCCTCGTCGTCAAGAACGGAAATAAGATTTGTGGCTGCATTTTTAGCTATTGTAAACTTAGACGCCATAAACATACTGTGGGATACATCTAATACTATCGTATATAGCCTACCGTCTCGTCTTGTGCTACCAAAATTAACAGGTAAAAGCTCCTGAAATTTCTTGAATATCGGGTCGTCTGTGTTTGTATGCAGCTGTAAATTTCCAAGAGTAACCAGGCTTTTTCCATACTGGGAAATTACCATATCCATAGAATCTATAAATGCATTTACATTTCGTATATTTCTAATATCTAAATTGGAAATTACAAACTCGTCGTAATTAACAAGCTCCTCAAGGGTCACGGGAACTCTGTTACTGTTTCCTGATATTACATAGGAGTCAATTTCTGCATTGCTTCCATACATGCCCTTAATTAGCTCTACATCCTCAGCCTTACCTGTAACTAAAAGGATTTTCGCCTTATCCACTACCTTTTGTGTAAAGGTTCTTGTATTATTGTAGCTTGAAATATCATCCTTGTGAACAATTTGAGCCTTATATTCATAGGTGTTCTTCTCGTCTGCCGGAAGCTCCATTCTTACAGTTGTAAGACCTCCATCAGCAAGAACCACCGTTTGACCAAGCTTTTCAAACTCGCTTTCGGTGCCGTCCTCATTTATTACTCTTGAATAAAGCTCTAATATTACCTCTGTTGCATGTGAGGCTTGAATTAAAAACTTTGCTTCATTTTCGTGACCAATATAGATTGATTTTGAGTATTCGGCATTTAAAAGCTGAATTTCTGTTTCGTCCTCCTTAACAGTGTTATCAAGGAAGATTGCGTCTATCTTAATATCGTTCTCTGTAAGCCTTTCAACCACTGAGGCAACGGAGCTTGCGCTATTGCTGACTGTATCATTACCGTCGGTGATTAAAATAATTCTTTTTAGAGAGTCGCCCTGGAACAGTGTTTCAGTATAGTTCAGTGCGCCTACAATATCTGTTCCGCTATCGTCAAGCTTTGCCTCGGATACGCTTTTTATTTTTCTGCCAACGGGGGTTAAAATTATGCTTTCCTTACCGAAGCATACTACACCCATTTTCGCCTTTTCGGGCAGGCTTTCCTTAATTTGTGCTATATAATCATCTATTTCGTCAAGATTTCTGTTTGACGAATATGATACATCGGCTACAACATATACTGTTGTTTCCGTTAACACGCTTTCAGTAGAAAGTCCCGCTGCTGCTAATATTACAATAGCAATTATTACAATATGCACGCATAGCGAAATTAACCAGGTTACCGTTTTATTGTCCTTGTTTTTGGCAATAAAGTAGGGTATTATTATCGCTAGTGCTATAGGAATAGCCAAAAGCAATAGATACGGATTATCGAAGCTGATATTTTTCATAGCAATATACCCCCCAATCCGCAATAAATAGAATAGCAAGACAAACAAAGAATAGCATCATTGGGTCGTATTCTCCGTCTATATT
>JAGAJV010000070.1 GCA_017625915.1 Clostridia bacterium | reverse complement strand
TGCATCCTTATCCCCACCGAAAAGCTGACCGTTCTCAAGGCTATAAAAGCTCTTTCCGTTATATGCGCCCTTATTTGCCAGCTCAATAAATTTGCTAACTGCCTTTTCTGCCTTTTCATTATTTAGCTTAACTGTAACCGTGCCCTTATCCTTAATCTGAATTTCTGCATAGTATGTAACCGGTGGCGCTTCATAATTTAATGCTATAATTAAACCGACAATGCCACCAACAGCTAAAGCCGCAAGCACAATTGACACTATCATTACAGTCAGCTTTTTCTGCTTGTCCTTTTTAGCCCTTAGCTCCATTTCGGCTTTTCTTCTCTTAGTAAGCGGTTTTTTATTTGCCATAATACACTCCCGAAAGTTATTTACTATTACATTTTAGCACATATGTATCAATAAATCAACATTTTTTTGCTTTGAATAAGATTAGTATTGACTTTAGGAATTTTTTATGCTATACTTTTTACAACTAAAGTTAATCGGAGGATTTCATAATGGAGCATATTAAGACACTTAATACCGGTAATCTTTGCGAAAGCGCTAAGAACGGTGGCTGTGGCGAATGTCAAACATCCTGCCAATCTGCTTGCAAAACAAGCTGTGGTATCGCAAATCAGCAGTGCGAAAACAAATAATTAAAAAGGGCTGCTACAAAGCAGCTTTTTTAATTGATTTATGTTAACAAAATTTAGAGAAAGGAATACGCCCGAGGCATTGATGCTTGTAGGTTAGGCTTTACTAGCCACTTACGGCTGACGGCTAACGGCTTATTGTATGGTACATCAGTATAAATTAAACGGCTACAACATCGTAATAGATGTATGCTCCGGAGGCGTGCATGTGGTTGACGATATAGCCTATGATATTATCGAAATGTTTGAAAATCACACACAGGATGAGGTTATTTCTACTGTTTTTGAGAAATACGGTAGCGAAAAGAGTGTGACAAGAGAGGAAATTTCTCAGCTATATTCTGATATTGAGGGAATGAAAAAAGCAGGTCAGCTTTTCACCCCCGATACCTTTGAGCCAATGGCGGACAAGCTAAAGCAAAAGACCTCCGGCGTTATAAAGGCGCTATGCTTACATGTTGCTCATACCTGTAATCTAAACTGCTCCTACTGCTTTGCCTCACAGGGCAAGTATCACGGAGAAAGAGCAATTATGTCGCTTGAGGTTGGCAAGCGCGCTCTTGATTTCCTAGTTGAAAATTCCGGCACTCGCCGCAATCTTGAGGTGGACTTCTTTGGTGGCGAGCCGCTTATGAATTTCCAGATGCTTAAGGACCTGGTTGCTTATGCAAGGGAGCTTGAAAAGAAGCATAACAAGAATTTCAGATTTACTCTTACCACAAACGGAATTTTAATTGACGACGATGTAATCGACTTTGCTAACCGTGAAATGAGTAATGTTGTTTTAAGCCTTGACGGACGCAAGGAGGTACACGACAGATACAGGGTTGACTATGCAGGTAACGGAAGCTGGGAGAAAATCGTTCCTAAGTTCCAAAGGCTAGTAAATGCACGAGGTGGCAAAAATTACTATATGCGTGGCACATTTACTCACGCAAACCCTGACTTTTTAGAGGATATTAAGACTATGCTTGACCTTGGCTTTAACGAGCTTTCAATGGAGCCTGTTGTTTGCGCTAAGGGAGATAAGGAGGAGCTGACTGAGGCTGACTTCCCTGTTATCTGCAAGCAGTACGAGGACCTTGCTAAGCTAATGCTTAAAAAGGACGAGGAATGTAAGCCATTTACCTTCTATCACTATATGATTGACCTAAAGGGCGGACCTTGTATCTATAAACGCATATCCGGCTGTGGCTCAGGAACTGAATATATGGCAGTTACTCCTTGGGGAGATTTATACCCATGTCACCAATTTGTAGGTGAGGAAAAATACAAGCTGGGCGATATTTATAACGGTGTAACAAATAAAGAGGCTCAAAACGAATTTGCGTCCTGTAATGTATACGCCCGTCCCGACTGTAAGGATTGCTGGGCTAAGCTATATTGCTCAGGCGGTTGCGCAGCAAACGCATATCACGCAACAGGCTCTGTAAGAGGAGTTTATAAGTATGGCTGTGAGCTATTTAAGAAGCGTATGGAATGTGCTCTTATGGTTGCAGTCGCAAGAGCATTAAAGGAATAATATGAAAACACCTATTTGTGATTTTGTTGAAAAATACAAGGACAGTGGCAAAATAAGATTACATATGCCCGGTCACAAGGGCAAGCTGTATCCAAACGATATTACAGAAATTGACGGTGCTGATGCGCTATATACAGCTGACGGAATAATTAAGGAAAGCGAGGAAAACGCATCAGCGCTTTTCGGTAGCTATAAAACCCTCTATTCCTGTGAGGGCTCGTCCCTTTGCATCAAAGCTATGCTACAGCTTGCCAAGATGTACAAAAGCACCCAGGGGCGTGGCTATGTAATAGCAGGACGAAACGCACATACCTCCTTTATTTCTGCATCAATTTTAGCAGATTTCGACATTAAGTGGATATATCCTGAAAATGAAAAATCATATTTAAGCTGTGAAATTGACCCAAGGGAGCTTGATAAAATGCTATCAAGTGCAAAAGAATTGCCCTTTGCAGCTTATGTAACCAACCCAGACTATCTTGGAAATGTAAGCGATATTGAGGGGATTTCAAGGGTATGCAAAAAGCATAATGTAATTTTAATTGTAGATAATGCCCACGGCGCGTATCTGAAATTTAATGAAAAATCAACACATCCCCTTGATTTAGGCGCTGATATGTGTTGCGATTCTGCTCATAAAACCTTGCCTGTTTTGACAGGTGGAGCATATTTACATATTTCAAAAAGCGCTCCAAAATTCTTTAGTGAGCACGCAAAGGGTGTAATGTGCATTTTCGGCTCAACCAGTCCCTCTTATTTAATTTTACAATCACTTGATAAAGCAAATAAATACCTTGAAAACGGATACAGGGACAGCCTTATTTCCATTTCAAGCAAGGTAGAAAAAATCAAAAAAAGCCTTACTCTGTGTGGATATTCCTTTATTGGAAGCGAAAAAACAAAAATTTCTATTGATGCAAAAGCCTATGGCTACTTAGGCACGGATTTTGCAAAAATGCTTATAGAAAATAGCATTATCCCAGAATTTTACGATAAGGATTTTGTTGTACTTATGGTATCAAGCGAAAATACAAATGATGAGCTTGATTATTTGGAAAGGGTACTAAAGGCTATTCCAAAAAAGCAAGAAATACAAAAGCATAAATTCGCATATACCCCTCTTGAAATTAAAATGTCACCAAGAGAAGCATATTTTTCTAAAAAAAGCCTTGTAGGTGTGGATAATTCCCTTGGTTGTATCTACGCCGGCACAACTATCACCTGTCCCCCTGCTGTATCTATTGCAGTAAGTGGCGAGGTGATAAACGAAAGCGCTATAGAGCTATTTAGGTATTATGGCGTTGAGAAGGTTTACATAACAGAAAACTCACAGAATTAGTCTGTGAGCTTTTTAATGCTTTAGCAATTCATGGCGAAGCCAATTCATGATAAAATCAATTCATGCCGAAGGTAATTCATTTTTCGACTTTACCAATATAAAATGTGAAGTTCTTGCAGAGTGAAGTTTGCAAGCAAGTGAAGTTACTTCGTAGGGAAACGCACCTTCGGTGCAGTGAAGTGCGCGCTTGCGGGTAAACAAAAAGCCTCCCTTGTGTAAAGGGAGGTGGCGCGGCGTAGATGTGACGGAGGGATTGTAAAAATAAAAGTTACACAATAACAATCCCTCAGTCAACTTCGTTGACAGCTTCCTTTACACAAGGGAGCCTCTGGCTGTAACCGCTTGTCTTTCTGTTATTTAATTGTTAAAGCAGCCCTTAGAAACCCGAAGCATTAGTCTGTGAGTTTATTATGCTATTTAGGCGGACGACCAATGGTCGCCCCTACGCGACGAGGTCGCACCTATTACTTCTTCACTATTCACTTTTCACTTACGTTTGTTTTTGGTACGTCGAACTCCTTCCACCACTACGTCGTCCCCCTCCCTCAGAGATGGAGGCTAAAAATTCGTACCCTACACATTACGGGAGGAAAAAACCATTCCCTACAAGATGAATTGCCTGTCGGCGTGAATTGGCTTCGTCATGAATTGGCTATGCCATG
>JAGAJV010000069.1 GCA_017625915.1 Clostridia bacterium | reverse complement strand
GCTAACACTGTATGCCTTTAATTCGCCAATAGCGCCTAAAAATAGCTTAACACAGCTTTTTTCGTGACCCTTTTGAATTTTGTATTCCTTAAGAATATCACGGCATTCGCAAATTGCTTGATACATAGCAAGATTTTTGCCGCTTTTAGTTATGTAATTATATTTAAGACCGCCAAGCTCTCTAAATAGCTTGTTAGCTAATCGGGTAAAGTTTATAGCCTCACAGTATAGCTGCGCAGAGGGAGGCAAAAGAGAAGCAAGCTCTTTTTCCGAAATAACGGTTTGTTGCTCAGGAACAATCAAAAAGGAATGGATGCCTAATTTAGCATCCTCTTTAATTTTCTCAATTATGTAGGTGCTTTTTCCGTGACCCTCATCACCAAAAAGAAAATTAATCATTTTTGCTCCTTTCGTATATTTCTACATTTCTTTTTATAACCTCACGCCCGCGCCAAGCAAAGGGACGCTTTTTAAATTCCTCGTCGCTAAGACTGTCAAGTAATTGGCTATCAAGCAGGGTAATAACATCATTTTTAAAATATTCAATAGGTGTAAAGGACGCATTTTTTGTATATGGGCATACATTTTGACACACATCACAGCCCCAAATGCTTCCGTTTTCAAGCATCATTTTAATTTCGCCCTCGCTTAAGCTCCCCTTCTTTTGCGTAATGGCGGAAAGACATTCGGTTTTTGGCTTTCCATTTTCACCAATGCAATTTGAAGGGCAAGCCTTGTGACAGGCGCCACAGTGTAAGCACTGGTTAACGGATACCGTAGGCGCATATTCCAGCCCAAGCTCCTTGTCAGTTAAGTTAGTCACACATTCAGCCAAAAATACAAACGAGGAATACTTTTCATTTATAAGTAGCCCGTTATCCCCAATAAAGCCAAGACCTGAAATGCAGGATGCGTGTACCTCGTCAATAGGAGAATGGTCGGCAAAAAGCTTAAAATTCCCGTGGGGGTATTTGCTTTTTACATATTTATTAAGCTCATTACTTAGATTTTCCACATACCTGTGATAGTCAGGCACAGATGCGTAAACGGTTAAATTGACAGGCGCTTTTTCGCTTCTGTACGGAATTAAAAACAAAATAGCATTGTCATTTTCCGAAAAGCCGTTTTTCTCCAAAAGATAGCCCTTTAAAATCTTGCATCTATTTAACGGAATGAGGGAGTAAAACTCAATCCCCTGTGATTTGAAAAAATCCTTCATCTTGTCTTGTCCTTTTTGAAAACAATAAATTTCGATAAAATGTAGTTTAAAATAATAATTACCACATTAGCGATTATCTTTATAGCCCAATAATTAAAGCGGCAGATGTCAACAAATAATGCCATAGCCCCAATTTCAACTAAGCCTGTAAATAGCCTAGAGCCATAAAAAAGAAAAAATTCCTTAAAAAAGCCTTGCTTTTTTTTGCTTTCAAATACTATTAGCTTGTTTGTAATAAACGCAAAAAGAACACTGAAAAACCAAGCGATAACGGTAGTTAGCCAAGCGTACGGTAGAACTATTACATCCTTAAAAAGCCACTGTACCGCAAAGCTGACAGCAGTAGTCAGTACACCAAAAATTAAATATAAAATTAGCTCCTTGTATCTATTTAATAATTCCTTTATTTTCAACATAAAAAAGCTCCCTTGCCAAATATTCTATCTTATATTATAAACTTAAAAAATACCCTTGTCAAGTCGAATAAATAATGTGTACCAATTTAAGTACATAACAAATTTTTGGAAAATCGCACTTGAAATATATATTTTTATATGCTACAATTATATATGTATAAATATATCTTTAACTAAAACGGAGGAAAAAATGGCTTCCAAGGATTATAACGGACAAAGCATATATGCCTTAAAGGGTGCAGACCGTGTGCGTAAAAGACCTGCCGTAATCTTCGGCTCAGAGGGCCTTGAGGGCTGTCAGCATTCTTTTTTTGAAATCCTTTCTAACTCAATTGACGAGGCTCGTGAGGGCTACGGTAAGGAAATAACAGTAACAGTATATCAGGATAGAACCATCGAGGTAGACGACCGCGGTCGCGGTGTTCCCCTTGATTTTAATAAAAAGGAAAATCGCTATAACTGGGAGCTTGTTTATTGTGAGCTTTACGCAGGCGGTAAATACGAAAATAACGATGGTGGCGCATATAAATATTCTCTCGGCTTAAACGGTCTTGGCGCTTGCGCAACACAGTATTCATCTGAATTTATGGATGTCTATTCCTATAAAAAGGATACCCTTTACGAAATCCATTTTGAAAAGGGCGAGCCTGTATCTAAGCTTAAAATTTCCAAGCTTGAGGGCAAGGACAAGCGTACAGGTACGCTTACAAGATGGCGTCCTGATTTAGAGGTATTTACCGATACAGCCATTCCAAGAGAGCATTACCTGGATGTGCTACATAAGCAGGCAGTAGTTAATAAGGGTCTAAAGCTTATCCTTAACTACCAAATGGAAAACGGCAAGTTTGAAAGAAGCGAATTTTTATACGAAAACGGAATTAGCGACTATATAAACGAGCTAACAGGCGGAAACACAATGACTGCCCCTGTATATTGGGAAATGGAAGCTAAGGGTAGAGATAGAGAGGACAAGGATGATTACGAGCTAAATGCTCAAATCAGCTTCTGCGTGTCCAATACAGTTAATATGGCAGAATATTACCATAACTCCAGCTTCCTTGAGCACGGAGGTTCACCGGATAAGGCGGTAAGAAAGGCTTTTGTAAACGAGCTTGATAAATACCTGAAGGCAAACAAGAAGTATCAAAGCAAGGAAACAAAAATCGGCTTTAACGATATCCAAGACTGCCTGGTAATCGTTATAAATAGCTTTTCAACTCAAACCTCATATGAAAACCAAACAAAGAAATCAATCACAAATAAATTTATCGAGGACGCGCTCTGCGAATTTATTAAAAGCAAGCTAGAGGTTTACTTCCTTGAAAACAGCACAGAAGCCGAGCTTTTTGCAAATCAGGTTTTAATTAATAAGCGCGCAAGAGAAAAGGCAGAAATTACAAAGCTTGATATTAAAAAGAAGCTTCAAACCTCAAGCGATTTTACTGCAAGAGTAGAAAAATTTGTTTCCTGTAGAAGCAAGGACGAAAACAAAAGAGAGCTTTACATAGTTGAGGGTGATTCTGCTTTAACATCCTGTAAATTAGGCAGAGATGCAGAATTTCAAGCAATTATCCCTGTAAGAGGTAAAACCCTGAACTGTCTTAAAAGCTCCTATGAAAAGATTTTCAAAAGCGATATTATAGTTGACTTACTAAAGGTTATTGGCTGCGGTGTAGAGGTTAAAACAAAATCAAAGGACGATATGATGCCATTTAACCTAAAAAATCTAAAATGGCGCAGAATCGTTATCTGTACCGATGCAGATGAGGACGGCTTCCAGATAAGAACTCTTATTTTAACAATGTTCTATAGATTATTGCCAACTTTAATTAAGGAAGGCAAAATCTTTATTGCCGAATCTCCTTTATATGAAATCACAAGTGGTAAGGACGAAATTCAATTTGCCTATAATGAAACAGAAAAGGCTGAAATCCTAGCTAAGCTAGAGGGCAAAAAGTACACCATTCAGCGCTCAAAGGGTCTTGGTGAAAATGAGCCTGATATGATGTGGCAAACCACAATGAACCCGGAAACAAGAAGACTTATTCAGGTAAGCCCTGCTGACGAATACGAAACACAAAAAATATTTGAAACGTTGCTTGGTGACGATATAGTGGCAAGAAAAGCATTTATTGCCGAAAACGGACCAAGATATATGGACCTTGCAGACATATGATAGGCCAAGACGAATTATTTATGCGTGAAGCACTCATAGAGGCAGAAAAGGCAGAAAGGGAGGACGAGGTCCCTGTTGGCGCTGTAATCGTGCGTAATGGCGAAATTCTTACAAGAGCCTACAACACAAGGGAAAAGGATAAAAACGCCCTCTATCACGCTGAAATCAAGGCAATAGACCAAGCCTGCAAAATCCTCGGTGGCTGGCGACTTGTTGGCTGTACACTTTATGTCACCTTAGAGCCTTGCCCAATGTGTGCAGGAGCAATCGTAAACGCAAGAATAGAAAGAGTAGTCTATGGCGCACCCGATAACAAAGCAGGCGCCTTTGGCACAATGATAAACCTAACCGACTACCCCCTATTCAAGCCCCAAATCACCCCGTTTATCTTAAAAGACGAATGCTCTCAAATTCTAACTAACTTTTTCAAAAATAAACGCTAAACAAAAGCACCGATAACCTCGGTGCTTTAAAAATTTACAGAATTTTTTGAATTTTATTCCAATTTCTGATAAAATTCTTTACATATATTAGTGAAAGCAGCTTTCAAGTGACAAGAAAGGAGACATTATGGCTAGAAGAACAGAGGAAAAGAAAATTATAGCTGATGAGCAAATTATAGAGCTATATTGGAATAGAGATGAAAATGCAATAAAGGAAACCGACAGTAAATACGGAAAATTGCTCTTTAGAATTGCCTACAATATATTAAATGATATTTGCGATAGCGAGGAATGTCAAAACGATACCTATCTTGGCGTATGGAATGCAATTCCGCCTACAAGACCAACTGTTTTTGTAGCATTTATTACACAAATTATGCGAAATACAGCAATTAATCGCTATAAATCTAAGAAAAGCAAAAAGAATATTCCGTCAGATTACACTGTAACAATAGACGAGCTTTATAATACATTGCAAAGCGAGGATTCTGTAATTGCAAGCTATGAAGCAAAGGAGCTTGCCGGAATAATAAGCTCGTATATTAAGGAACTATCCGAAAAAGAACAATATATATTTGTCGGTAGATATTATATGGCTGATTCAGTAAAAACAATTGCCAAGGAGCTAAAGCTAACAGAATCAACCGTTTATAAAGCATTAGATAAAATTAAAATAGGACTTAAAAACCATCTTATAGGAAATGGGGTGAATGTATGAACAGCGAAATATTGCTTGATGCAGTAAGTAATATAGATATAGAAATCATAGAAAATTATTATAAATACAAAAAAGCACTTCCTAAACTAAGAAAACAGCGTTTATATAAATGCTTAGCAATAGCAGCATCCTTTTGTATCATAGTATCCTCGGTGCTTGTAATTTCTCATTTTTGGAAAAGCAACCCGTATGATTTACCTGTAGATGTAGATGAAATCATATGGTATAAGGGAAACGGCAGTATTTCCGATAGCGATGCAACCGTATCGGAATGGAACGGACTTTATGTCACATCAGAGCTAAAGGAAGCGCTTAATAAAGCAGAGAATTCTGATTATCTTGCATTAATAGTCAGAAAGCTCGACGATTCCTTAATGAAGGAATATGTATATGACGGAAAGAAATACAGTGAATATGAGGCTGAAAGAGATGCGCTGTATCTTACATCAGCAAAGCTTGAATCAATTCTCAGAGAGGGTGATTTGTTAAAATACGGCGAATTACTTTATACTGAGGGAATACCCGGGGGAGAATGGTGGGAAAAATCCTACTATGACGAAAGAATTTCATATTATGGCGAAGAATTTCTTAATAAATATATAATAAGCGGAGAATTTTTAAAGGACAATGTAGAAAAGGACCTTGCTCAAAATGAATTAGATACCGAAGCTATTTATGATGTAATGGAGCAAGCAATGCTTGCTTATACTGCCAAAAATGCCGAGGAAATGCTTGGTAGCTTTACAGAAAAAGGTTACTTTGCAAGATGTAAATCAGGCAGCCTGTTCCTGTTTATCACTAAAGACGAGCTAGCTAATTTGAATGTAGAAAATAAAGAAATGTACGAATTTAGCATGGCATCTCGCTTCAACTATATAGGCAGAGAAAATGTAAAGCCACCGAAGGTTACAGATAAGGTAAAGGGCTTTGCACTTGAAAAGTTTCATATTTATAACGGAAGATACGAAATAAAAACCGATAAGGATATAGCAGACGCAATCAATTCCGTAATAGATATTCATAAATATTCAGACAGTCAAGCGCTGGAATTTAATTTTTATGTTGACAGAGAAGTGAGTGAGGATATGTGCGAGGAAATATTTAAAGATATGAATTATGAACAACTTTACTATAGCTCCTATTTTCCAAGCGTAAAGGTAATTGTAAGCTATAAGGATATAAATATGAAAGCCTTAAAGGAGCTATCGCAAAGAGACGATATTCGTTCAATTAAAATTGATGTGTCATCAACAATAGTTGATTTAACTGAGTAAAAAGGAGATTGATACAATGGATGCATATAAAGTTATTAGGAAAGAAAAGAGGTATCACTTACTATTTCGCATATAAGGCACAATTAAATCTTGTGCAATTTAGTGGAAATTTAAAAACAAGAAAGGAAAAAATTATGAGTAAAAAGATAATTTCATTGATATTATCATTAATTTTGTTAATGATACCGTTTAGTTCCTTGGGCATTGTAGCAACAGAAGCAGAGCAAATTCAAGCAGAAGAAAAAATAACCACCAATGAGAATGTGTATAATAAGCTTCACTTTTACTTTGATAACGAAGAACACAGTACAATTGACGATGTTGCAGAACTAACCAACGCAGTAAATTCTCTAAAAGCTAATTCAAGCCAATTAAACGCTAAAGATATTTCAAACACAACAAACGAAATTGAGGTTACAGTAGAATTTGACAGTAATTTTATGCAAACACCACAGTATTTAGAATTTGCTAAAGCTAGAGAAAGCTTAAAAAATCCGGAAGAAGTATTACGCTTTAGACAAAGCTTAAATGATTATTCAAAAAAATATCATTCAGCACTTGTTAATGAAAATATAAAATTGCTTTCAAGTTTAGAATATTCATCTATTAATGTGATAGATTATTCACCTTTTGTAACTTTAAATGTAAATCCAAGTGATTTGTCAATAGAGTCTGTGCAAACATTGTGCAATTTTGAAAAAATTAAAAATATTTCATTGTCTTATGAAACAGTGGCAGAAACGCAAAGCTTTTTGGATGAAGCATTAGAAGGAGTTAACGCATACGAACTAGTAACACATGAGTTCTATACAGGGGAAGGACTTAGAATCGGTGTATATGAATCTGGCGTTTGTGATACTGCATATGAATTGCTGAACAATATAGACATTACCAAAAAAGACTCAAGCCACACTGTAAAAGACCATGCAACAATGGTTACATCAATAATTGCTAGCATTGCACCAAATGCAAAATTTTTTGTTAGTGCTATTGAAGAAAAAGATAAAGGAGTTGAATGGTTTATATCGAAAAATTGTGATATTGTAAACTGTAGCTATGGTGTATTCGAAAACGGAATAAATAGCGATGGAACATATAGTGAAGGGATATTTGAATATAGATACGATGAGGATGCCATATTCGACTATCAAATAAGAGCTCATTATGTTACTGTGTGTGTAGCTGCCGGCAATAAACAAACAAACAATAAAAAAGATAAATATAATCCTAATGGCAAAGTTACTTCTCCTGGATATGCATATAATGCAATAACAGTTGGTGGGGTTGAATTAAATAATTCGAATAAGTGGGAACATTCTGAAAATTCATGCTATGGTTGCACGACTCCTAAAGTTAAACCAAATATTGTAGCTCAATCTGTCGTCACCTTTCCGTCTAAATTTGAAACTCAAAGAGGAACGAGTCTTTCTACACCAATAGTTACTGGGTGCATCGCTTTATTACTGGAAGCAAAACCTCAACACATCACATATCCGGAAAGAATATTGGCTATACTTAATTCTACAGCTGAAACAACATATGGTTATCTTGCATTAAACGGTAATTATGATGAGAAAGTTGGTGCCGGAATAATTGATTTAGAAGCTATGATTGATAATAACTTTTATTATTCTACCTTCAATTCAGATGGAGAGGCAACAACGGATGCACTGTCTAGACAAATTCAATTAAATCAAGGAACAGAAATTCAAGTAGGTTTAGCTTGGTTAGTGACAGCAAATACAGATGATGAAGAGGTTTATGTAACAAATTATGATTTGGCTATAATTAATTCAAGTGGAAGAATAATAGCATCGTCGCGACTAACCTTAAGCAATGTAGAAATGCTAAGATATACAGTAGAAACAACAGATACATACACTATTGTAGCAAGGCAGTTTGGAGATATAAATAGTAATAATTCTGGTGACTGGATATCATTAGTATATAATTTCAACTAAAATCTAATTTGTATTGGATGAATAACAAACTATCCCCTTGGCATTTTGCCAAGTGGATTTATTGATTAATCTTAAAATTTTGTAACTTGCAAAAATCAATGCAAAGCTAAAGGAAAACAAAAAAATAAAACAAGCACCGACTAAAAATCGGTGCTTTATAATGTGTAAATGTATTTATTTAACAAAATGAATTTGTATGGGATGGCGTTCTTGACATCCCATTTATATAACAGTTCAATAATTCTTATTTCTTAAAATTCAACCAAAGCCCGCCACTATCAAGAGGAATTGCTTTATTTAGCGTAAATTCGACACATTCCCCTGATTTTTTAGCAAAAAGGTCAATTCCGTCCCCACATCCGTCGATAATCGGTGTCATTACAAGACTAATTTCGTCAATGAGGTTTTTTGTAAAAAATAGTGTATCAGTAAGGCCACCACCCTCTAGCATTAATTTCTGAATACCAAATAGCTTGTATAGCTTTTCAAGCAGCAGAGAAGCGTCAATCTTGTCCTTTCCACAAAATACATATGAAATATTTTTGCTATCTAAAAACGCAATATATTCGTCACTTACCATATCAGTAAGCGCCTCAACAATGTGCGCCTTGTCATACCCCGGGTCGTAATCACTTATATCACTGTCATACCAACCAAGTCGTCCGTGAGGGTCAATAGAAATAGCATATAAATCGGCTTTTTTGGCAACCTTGTCGCACCTTTTTACCTCTACACCCTTGAATTTGTCAAGCTCAGGCGATTTTCCACCTGTAAAGCTTCCTTCCATAGTAATCCTGCCACAAATAAATCCGTCAGCCTTGTATTCTCTATGTATCCTGTAATAATCCTCGCAAATCTCTTTTGCTTTTTCACTGTCTAAAAAATCTCCTGTAACCTTGCCATCAATCGAGGTTACCATATGCAAAATAATATATGGTCTTTCCATAAAATTCTCCTTAAAAATTTAGTTGTGATTTTCTATAAGCAAGAGGTGACTTGCCCATAGCTTTTTTAAAAACTCTTATAAAAAAGTTAGCATCCTTATAGCCACACATAGTAGCAATTTCGTTTATAGGCATATCACCGTTTTCAAGTAGCTCAATGGCATACTGCATACGCAATTTAATTATATACTTAGTCGGTGTAATGCCAAGGGCTTTCTTAAATGTGGCATTAAATAGGGAAACACACATATTTTCCATTTTTGCAAGAGAGGGAATACTAATGGTTATTGTATAAAAATCATTAATATATCTTATGGATTTAGATAAAACAGCCTTTTCAAATTGCTCCCTTTCAATCGCCCTTGATGTTTCGATAAGAATTCCCTCTAAAAAGCAAGCTAAATCACGATTTTTGAATCTGTCCTTTTTAGAAAATCCATCAAAAAGCCTGTGAAAGCGCCGAGGTATTTCATTATCTAATGAGGTCTTATTCTTTTTAGGAAATAATTCTATTCCATACTCATTTAAAATATTCTTAGCCTCAGACCCTGTAAAGTGAACACAGTAAAAATAAATAACCTCACCTGAGCACTCAAACTTCCAAGGCGTATCAGGTGGAATAACAATTATATCACCGGGATATAATGTCATTCCATTTTCGTTAAGCATATCCTTTAAGCACCCCGAAACCATATATAATAGCTGATAATCAAGCCTACCGTGATCGCTTTTGTTTATATGCTGTATTGGTGTATTAACGCACGCACCACAGTTTACAAATAACGGCTGCTCAATTGAAAAATTATTACCAAAGCTTGTGCTTATAACTCCCTCAGGAATTACTACATTATCTAAATAAAATCTACTATCCTTCATATTATAAAGCCTCAAATATAAAATAATGCTATTTTTATGTAAAATAATTTCTTGAAAAATCCTTAATTATATAGTACCATAAAAGTGGCATAATGTCAAATAATTTGATTTTGGAGGACAAAATGAAAAAAATAATAACCGCATTTTTAACAGTGCTGATTATGTGTTGTCTTTTCGCTATCGTATCAACGGCAGTCGAAATTAATGGAGTTGATTATACTTTAACGGAAAGTGTAGATGGAAATACCGCACAGGTTTCAAGCACGAATAAAACTATAACCACTAAAAATGTAGTTATACCGGTAACGGTTGAATATGAAGGAAAAGCTTATACTGTTACATCAATTAAAAATGAAGCATTTGCGAAAAATAAGAATATCGAAACCGTTATTATTGAAGCAAATTTCGCTGAAAGTGGCTATGGTACCCACGCATTTAATGAATGCTCAAACCTAAAAACAGTAACGTTACCAAGTACAATGGTTAAAATCCCAAATAGATGGTTTAGAATGTGTACAGCTCTTGAATCGATAAACTTTCCTTATGGAATGACATCTATTGAAGATTGTGCTTTTTGGAAATGTACGTCACTTTTAAGCATTGACTTGCCTTCAACAATAACAGCGGTTGGCGAAAAAGCATTTGAGGAATGCTCGTCATTAAAAACTGTTAAAAGCGCTTCTCAAGTTTTAGGAAACAGAATGTTTTATGCTTGCAAGGCAGTGGAAACAATGGAACTTTCAAATACTGTAACTATAAGCTCAGATGCTTTATACTACTGTGGCATAAAAAATAGTGGTAACACGTTAATAATTCCGAATACAGTTACCACGGTTGCTGAAAATGCTTTCAAATATTGTTTTTTTGATACAATTATAATACCACATACTATTACAAATTCAGCAAGTGGAGCATATAATTACTTAACTCCTTATTCCGATTTAATTAAATATACAGGAACAGATGAACAGGCAAGTGTTTTATTTGCCAATAGTGGTGTTCCATATGAATTAGTAAACTATTGTGAAGTATATAAAAATAATACACATACATATAACAACGAAACCTGTATTGCTTTCTGTGTTGATTGTGGTATAAATAAAGTACCGAACGAGAAAGACCATAAGTTAGGTGTATCATATATTTATGAGAACGGCTTCGTTTCAACAGGCGAAAAACTAACTAAATGTACTCAAGAGGGCTGTAGCTACAGTGTAAGCGAGGAGCTACCTGCTATTATAACATTACAGGGCTACTCAAATAAAATAGGTGGAAGCTCAATGTGCGTAGGCTATGCAATAAATCAAAAAGCATATAAAGAATATACAGACGCAGGCTACACTTTAAGTTACGGTATCGTAGCATATGTACCAACCGAGGGCGAAACAAATATCGCACCTGTAAATAATAATTTAACAGGCAAAACAGATAATACAATTGTAGCAAGCGTTAATACAACCTATGTAGCATTTGACTTTATTTTAACAGGCTTCACAAGTGAGCATAACGGCTTATCACTTGTAATGTGCGCCTATGTCTTTGATGGAAAAAGGGTAGAATACATTATTAGTACATCAAATGGCGAGCTACAACAAACACAGTACGCCCAAACCATCACCTACCAATACAATTAATAACACAAAAAGCACCTGCAAAGCAATATATAACAGCAAAGAGGCTGACACATTAAGGCATAACCATAATTCAAGAACCACCTACATTTTTATGTTGGTGGTTCTTACTTATTAAGGTTGAAAAGCTACGCTTTTCTTCTATTTTATGAATTATTATCGCCGTTTTCGCCCCTCCGCG
>JAGAJV010000068.1 GCA_017625915.1 Clostridia bacterium | reverse complement strand
CCAAAGTCAATGGTTATACTACTGCAACAATTGACAAAACGGAAACTGTCAGAATAGAAAAAGAAAATTTAGCATTTGCTTATTATCGTTCTCCAGACGAAGGCTCAGTAGATAATTATCACGATTTGCAATCTGTATTTTTTACTATACCAAAGGAATATTCTGAAAAGTATGGTGAGCTCGAAAAGGTTTCAGCAGTTTGGGAAGAATGTTTGTCAAAGCCTATTTTAATAGTAAATAATAAAGATATTTATAATGATTTTCAAGAGGTATTAGGAAAAGAAGTTCCTGATGATTTTTTATATACGTTTGGTTATGACTTGAAATTTTACGATGTAGGGTGTTATGGATTTTTTACTTTGAAATATCTTTATAAATTTGATACAATATTTAATAAAAATATTAATTTAACCGAAAAACCAATTCCTTATAATGATAATTTGCATATTTTTTATAGTGGGTCAGATACATATTATAAAAATTTAATTGACAAAATTTATTTGGCATATTTTTCAAAGGATGTTTTTTCTGACGAAGATAAAGAAATTGTTACAAGAGAAGAGCTTGAGAGTGATTTAGATAAATATTTGTGGTCAGACGAATGTTTTGAAAGCATTGATAAAACAAATTTCGAAAGTCCTGTTAAATTTGACAATGTTAAAATGAACAATTTTGTATATTATCGTAATCCAAACTTTTGGGAAAAATTATCAGGATCTAACAATAAGTTTAATGGTCAATTACCTTATACAAATTTAGATAAAATAGATTTTGAATATTTAAAATCATACAATAAAGAAAAGTTTAAGGAAAAATATTATGTTTCATCTACTGAGGATTATAATTCAATAAAAACGTTATTTGAATCTATAATTGATAAATTTACAAAAAAAATAACCGCTGACATGTATTGCTTGCGTTTTACTGTTACACCGTATATTACACATAAGGTATATATGTTCGATAATGAAGGAAAGCATATTGATTGTGATGCAATGGTAGTACAACCTACAGCAATTCGCAATTTTGATTTTATTGATTTAACCTATAATAAAAATGGAGTTATTACAATAATTCCAGTAGTGGGTAGTCCACAAAATACAATATCAGGAGTAACACCAAATCCTAATTATGCTGAACCTGACCCCTATGCAAAAATATTAGAATTTCTTGAAAAAATATTACCTGTTGTATTAGTCCTTATAGTTATTTCAATAATTTTACGAGCATATCAAATATTTAAACGACCAAAGATTATAATCAAGGAAGAGAGGAAAAGGAAAGAATGAAAAAAGTAATATCTATTATAATTGCAATTTTAACACTAGCATTGTTAATTGTTCCTACATCGGCAAGTAGTAATATTGTAATTGGTTCAGATTACAGAATTGAGAATGCTTTTTCAGGTCTTGAAGGCGTATATGCAATATATGATTCTGATTTAAATTTAATTGAATATGTAGCTACAGCTGATTATTTAGATTATTTAGCTATAATATATCCCTTATATAAAGATAGTGACAGTTACAAAAACGGTAGTGATTTTGAAGGGTATATATGGGAGAATTATAAAATTGATACTTCAGTAACTATTGTATATTCAATTGCAGCTTATTACCAGCAATCACAGTTAATGGCTGAAACTAAAGCCGAATTTGAAAATTATAAATCAACAGATTCCACTATTACAGAGGAAGAATTTTCTACATATTTACAATCTAGCAACCCATATTTATCATATTTTTATAATCAAAATTTAAGTTCTTTTGTTAGCGAAATGATTGCATCTTCTTCAAGCTCGTCTTCCGGTGGTTCTAGTGGTGGAGATTCTACGGTTCCCGAGGAAAATCAAGGTGAGCATTACGGAGCTTCACACGATAATACAAATCATATAGTAACAGATTCAGATTGCTGTTATAATCCAGGATATAATGACGGTTTACTTGATGGCGAAGATAATTACAAAAATTCCGAGGATTATCAAAATGTAATTAATGAAGAAAATCAAAAAGCAATAGAAGAATATTTTAACTCAGAAGAATATACAAGCGCTATGGAATCTTTAAAAACTGAAATTGAGAATACAGCAGTGCAACAATACAAGGAAGGTGACGAATATAAGGCTTCAATTGATAGCGCATATATAGTCGGCTCTGAGAACGGTGTAGCAAGCGCTTATGAAAAAGCTGCTGACGAAATGTATAATTTAGGAAAAGCCGAGGGTTTTAATGAATTTAGAAATTCTCAAGAGTGTGTTGATGTAATGGATAGCTGTTACGGTCAAGGCTGGAAGGATGGCGAAAATCACGCAAATGAAAATGCGATTAACCCAGGTGGTGTTATTGTAACTGTTATTCTTATTTTGGCAGGATCTGCTTTACTTTTAGTTTTATCTAGAATCAAGAGAAAAAAGAAAAAATAAAAAGGAATGAGTAAAAATGAAAAAGATGTTAAAAGCATTATTTAAATATACATTAATTTTCGCATTTATATTTTTCTTTGGCTATGCCGTTTATACATTCATTCATATATGAGGTGTGCCAAATGAAAAAATTGTATATAAAAATAAAAGAGTCTAGGGCTACATTTTATATTGCCGGTTCTTTGGTGCTTTTAATATCTTTACTTTTTACTTTCCTTAGGTATAGTATAACCGTTGAAAGATTTATTAGCGCCATTACACATTTAAAAAATTCATTTGTACACTATTTCAAGGTAACTTGGTTAAAAAAAGCAAATTATGGTACATATTATGGGCCCTCTGAAAGTGTTTCCTTTTTAAAGGTTTTAGATTTTTTACCCTTTGATGTAGATAAGGTGATTTTTAAATTTCAAAATCTTTGGGAAGCTATGCTTATTAAAGAAAATTTTCAAAATTATACATTTGATTTTGTAATTTTTTCAATTAAAGCTTTAATTTATGCTGTATCAAGCTTTATTGTATTGGTTATTCTGGATACGATTTTTGATGCGGTATATATGAAATATAAGCATGAGCCTGTAGAGGATCCGGAAGGTAATTTGATTTTTGAGCCTGTTGAGGATAGTTCACCATTAGTATTTTTTAAAGCTAAAATTGTACCAGTGCTTTCTTTTACCTGGAATACAATTAAAAATTTTTGTGTTCGATTTTATTATTCAAAATTTTGGAATTGGTTTTTCTTAATTTGGTTTTTTAATTTCAACTTTTTTTCAATAATTTCGGAGTTTTTAGCTTGGGCTTTTGGATTTTCAATAGCACCTTCTGCAAATTACATGATGTCAACAATAGGTACAATTTTATTGGACTTAATTATTACATTTGCATCTGCTCCATGGTGGGTTTGGCTTGTTTTAGGTTATGTGATTTTTGATATTATTCGTAAAAACATTGGCAAGGACAAACGTGATAGATTATATAGAAAATGTATTGGCTTTTTAAAATCGCTAGCCTTTAATGTTCTTTTTGAAGCTGAAACTGGCGGATCAAAATCAAAATCAATGGTCCAAGCTGCAATAATGACTGACGATTATTTTCATTCGGACCAGTGGGATACTCTTTATGAGGTTCGCCAGGAATATCCTGACTTTCCATATGATAAGCTAGAGGCTGATATTGAATCGCAAATTGAAGAGCATTTGATATATTCTCCTCGTTCCGTAAGAGAATTTATTCATTGTAAAATGTCAGAATATTTTAAAAATCCTGTATCTAAAAATATTTGGAATTATGAAGGAAGGATGTATTACAATGACGGTTATCGTTATTGTAACATTTGGGAAAATTTGAACGATTACGCACAATGTTATTACATATATACAGCCGACACTACTGCAATTCTAGCAAATATATCAATTCGAACTGACCTTAAAAAAGTACGAGGATATTTTCCATTGTGGGATAATGATATGCTTAATCGTGAGCCGGAGCTGTACGAAGATTATACACGATTCTGTCATATTGCTGACCAGGATGCATTTCGTTTTGATAAAACAATTAAAGAAAATAATCCTAATGCATATGCGATTGAATATGGCATTAACTGTTCTGACGAGATTGACAAGGACCGTGGCAATCAATATTCAAATAAGGAATATAAAATAGACGACGAAAATGCAAATCCTTTAAATGATGGTTATGCAAATTCATTAATGTTTGAACGACACTATTTAAATATTCGCTTTAAGAGCTATCGCAGGGAATATGCAGTGGTTCAAAGAAGTGATAATTTCAATGCTAAAGAAAATCAAATGTTTGATAAGCTCTTCATTCTTTCAAAGTCTGAGACTCTTTTAACAATGCCACTATTTTTTGAAGATAAAATTTATTCAATTGTAAATGGCTGGTATCAAGGTTTTTCGCAATCTATTTTTCATTATGGTCAAAATCGCACATTATTGTTCTATATTTTAGAACATACACTTGTTCCGTTCCTGGATTATTGCAGAAAAATTAAAAAGCTCTATGGATATGAGCATTGTAAAGTGTCAAAATCGAAGGCTTGTAATCGTGATGCGGCTCCTGAGGTCTTTGATTGGTATCTTATTCATATGATTTGTCACAATTGGCGTTATGCATCTGATGCTTTTAATTGTTTCATAGACGAAGCTGCAAAGTATTCAAGACGAGGTTTAATTGATATAACATCATATCGAGGTATAAAATCAGAATTTGACGAAATGCCAGAGCTTAATAGCTATTTTGCAAATAGAAATTTAAAAAGAATTGAAAAAATAAAAAAACACAATAAAAACTTTATTGGCAAAAGATAAAGCTTGATTAATAAAAAAATCCACCCTCTGCAAGCTCGCAGAGGGTGGATTTTTAAACAAGCGACTTTTGCTTACTAAATGGGCATTAAAAAATAAAAGCGTCATAAACGAGCCTAAGCGGGCTAAAATAAGCTAGAAAAATCAAATGCTTATGCTTTTAGATTGTGAGGTAAAAAGAAAACTAACGACTTAAGCGAACAAGAAAACGGTGCTTGTGTTATAATTTCGCAAGACAGAGCAAATAAAACTTAATTTACTTATGCTTTTGAGTTGCTCGGCAAAGCAAAATTTACACAAGCAAAATTAATTTGCAAGGTTGCCAAAGGTCAACAAAAAGTTTTTTCTACCTTATCAATAAAATCAAAGAAAAAAGTTTTTTTGCCTTGCAAATTAATTTAGTGTTCGTAAATGATATAGCAAAACATCATTCGACGACAATTTGACGACGGTTTACAGACTTTATTATTCTTTTTTTGCCTTTTAATTACTTTCTATAAATAAAAGAAAAAGCCTGTAAACACTGATATAATCAGCAGTTACAGGACTTTTTGCTTTGGCAGGGGCGCAAAGACTCGAACTCTGGACACCCAGTTTTGGAGACTGGTGTTCTACCGACTGAACTACACCCCTATATTTAGCCTATGTATTATAGCATAAGTATTTCAAAATTGCAATAGTTTTTTGAAATTAATT
>JAGAJV010000067.1 GCA_017625915.1 Clostridia bacterium | reverse complement strand
CAATGCGTAAAATGATGACTACCGTTCATAAAAACGCAAACGGTGAAATTACTCAGTTTACCAAGGGTGCGCCTGATGAAATAATTAAGCGATGCACAAAAATTTACGAAAACGGCGAAATCAAGGAGTTAACCGAGGAAAGGAAGCAAGAAGCTCTCGCTATGAACAAGAATATGGCAGATAGAGCACTCCGTGTTCTTGCCGTAGGACTTAAAAAGCTAGATAATGAGCCTAATGAATATAGCTTAGAAGCACTTGAAAACGACCTATGCTTTATTGGCTTGGTTGGTATGATTGACCCTGTAAGACCGGAGGTTAAGCCGGCTATTGACCAGTGCCGTACAGCAGGTATTCGCCCAATTATGATTACAGGTGACCATAAGGATACTGCCGTTGCTATCGCTATGCAGCTAGGCATTATAACAAGCGCTGACCAAGCAATCACAGGAAGCGAGCTTGACGCAATCTCCGACGAGGAGTTTGAAACAGCCGTTGAAAAATATTCAGTATATGCCCGTGTTCAGCCGGAGCATAAAACCAGAATAGTTAAGGCATGGCAAAAGAAGGGTAAAATCACCGCTATGACAGGTGATGGCGTAAATGATGCTCCATCAATCAAAAATGCCGATATTGGTGTTGGAATGGGCATTACAGGTACAGATGTAACAAAGAATGTAGCCGATATGATTTTGGCAGACGATAACTTTGCTACAATAGTGTCTGCCGTTGGCGAGGGAAGAAGAATTTACGATAATATAAGAAAAGCAATTCAATTCCTTCTAGCCTCAAATCTATCCGAGGTATTTACAATCTTTATAGCAACTCTGTTCACAATTGGTACTGGCCATGTGTTTGAAGCAGTACACCTACTTTTCATTAACCTAATTACCGATTGCCTACCTGCTATTGCGTTAGGTATGGAAAAGCCGGAAAAGGATGTAATGAACAGAGCGCCACGAAATCCAAAGGAAAGTATTTTTGCGGGTGGACTCGGCGTCGGCGTTGTATATCAAGGTATTTTAGTTGCATTAATCACACTTACCTCATACGCTCTTGGCTATTATGTGCTATCAAGCCATAATGCAGTTTTAGCCACCACAATGGCATTTATGACACTTTCAATGGCTGAGGTATTCCACGCATTTAATATGCGTTCATTAAATAACTCAATCTTTACAATCAAAAATCAAAACAAAATGCTATGGCTAGCGGGTGGCGTTTCCTTTGTGCTTTCTACATTACTTGTAATGGTTAAGCCAATTGCATCAATATTTTCACTTACACCACTTACATTTGCACAATACGGTATCGCAATAGCAATCGCCTTTGCAGTAATTCCGATTGTTGAAATTGTAAAGCTAATTGCAAGAACGGTAAAAAAGACAAAATGAGCATAAAAGCAGTATTATTTGACCTGGATGCTACACTTTTGCCAATGGACCAAAATAAATTTATAGAGGAATATTTTAAATCTCTATCAGCAAAAATGTCTAAATATGGCTACGAGCCTAAAAAGCTAATTGAAGCTATGTGGTCCGGAGTTAAAGCAATGGTGCTAAGCACAGGAGAGAAAACAAACGAGGAAAGCTTTTGGGATGCATTTAAGGCTGTTTTTGGAGATAAAGCATTAAATGACATAGAAATCCACAAGGATTATTACGAAAACGACTTTGATGCCTTGAAAATAGTCTGTGGCTATACACCAAAGGCAAACGAGTTAATTAAACATCTAAAGAAAAAGGAAATAACAGTAGTGCTTGCCACAAATCCTGTATATCCCCTAATTGCAACAGAAAAAAGAATAGGCTGGGCGGGACTTGATAAAAACGACTTTGCACTAGTTACCACCTTTGAAAATTCTCATTTTTGCAAGCCAAACCCAAATTATTACAAGGAAATTCTTGAAAAGCTTAATTTAAAGCCAGAGGAATGTATAATGGTAGGCAATGATGCTTTAGAGGATATGGCAGCCGAAAAAATTGGTATAAAGGTATTTTTACTAACCGATAATCTTTTAAATCCAAAGAATTTGGATGTTTCTAAATATCCGCAGGGCAGCTTTGAGGAATTATACAGTTTTCTTAAAAATTTAATCTAACTAAGAAAGCCAACAGACCACGGTTCTGTTGGCTTTTTGCCGAATAATACTTTAAAACAACCGAATAAATAAAATCTCTTGAATAAATTTTGAAATAGTGTAAAATGAAAGCGTAAGGAGGAAATAAAAATGAAGTATACTTTAAATTTAGACAAAAAAAGAGAAGAGGAAATTATAATTTTCGCTCATGAAAAAAACGAGCTAATTGAAAGCATTGAAAAGCTAGTACAAAACGATAGCGTTAATTTAATCGGCTATAAGGGCCAACAAATATTTAAGCTTGATTTAAAGGATATATTTTGCTTTACGGTTGAAGACAGTAAAATATATGCAATACTAGAAAAGGAAAAGCTTTTAGTAAAGCAAAGATTGTATTCAATAGAGCAAATGCTAGATAATGGCTTTGTTAAAATCAATCAATCCTGTATCGCAAACATTAAAAAAATCGATCATTTTGATGCATCAATTTCAGGCTCGCTTATTGTGATTTTCAAAAACGGATATCGTGATTATGTGTCACGAAGACAAATAAAATCAGTTAAAGAAAGGATAGGAATAAAATGAAAAAATATGTTAAGGACTTTTTCCTTCGTGGAATGTTATTTGGTGGCTTTGGTCCAATAGTTGCAGGTATAGTATATATGATTTTATCATACACAATAAACGATTTTTCTTTAAGTGGTCTAGAGGTGTTTACAGCGATTGCTTCAACATATCTTTTAGCCTTCGTTCAAGCAGGCGCAAGCGTGTTTAATCAAATAGAGGGCTGGGGTATCGCTAAATCACTATTATGTCATTTATCAACACTTTATATAGCATATTCAATGTGCTATATAATCAATTCTTGGATACCATTTGAATGGACAGTTTTACTTATATTTACACTAATATTCTTGGCGGTGTATTTTGTTGTTTGGTTTACAGTTTACTTCTGCATTAAAGCCACAAGCAAGAAATTCAATAAATTCTTAAACTAAAAAATAAAAAGCCTTCCCCTTTGAGGGGAAGGTGGACGCGAAGCAGACGGTTGAGGTGTAATATACTACTTTAAATTCTCATTTGCAGGATTATTAAGCACATTACCGTCTTTATCAAATCTTGAGCCGTGACAGGAGCAATCCCATGTGTGCTCATATTTATTCCATTTTAGCCCACAGCCTAAATGTGGGCATCTTTTTTTAGTAAAAGAAAGCCAACCGCAAAGCGCCTCAAAGGTGTTAATGGCAAGCTGACCGTGCAAAATGCTTCTTGATGGTGAAAATAACTTACTGTATTTATTCTCCTTGTCTATTACTAAATCACATAGAATTTTTGATGCAACCATTGAAGAGGACATCCCCCATTTATTAAAGCCTGTTGCAACATATAAATTAGGTGTTGATTTTGAATAATTACCTATATAAGGCATATCGTCAAGGGTCATACAATCCTGTGTTGCCCACTTATACTTAATTTTTGCATTTGGAAAATGTTTTTTTGCAAATTCCTCTAATTCCATATAGCTACCACCCTTTTTGCCTGTCCTATGACTTCCACCGCCTAAAAGTAAATAATTATTGTAATTTCTAAAGGAAAGCCCCTTTTTATCCTCGTCAACATACATTCCGTTTACCAAAGGAGCATTTTCAAGGGCTAAAACATAAGACCTGTGCTGATACATTTTTAAAAAATATAGTCCGTGCTTGTTTATAAAAGGGAAGTGAGTAGCAACAATAACCTTTTTTGCATTAATTTTATATTTATTATTTACAATAGCAGTAGTATCTATCATTTCGCTAATATGGCTATTTTCATAAATATTTAACCCTTTAGCAATATGAGCAATAAATTTCAAGGGATTAAGTTGCGCTTGATTTTTAAATTTAATTCCACCACACGTATTGAAAGGCAATCCTAAGCTTTCACAATACTCAAAATTATTAAACCCAATTTTCTTAAGTGCTAAAAGCTCATTTTCAAGATGTGTACTATCGTTTATTGTATAAACATAATTGTCTGTTTTTTCAAAATCGCAATCAATATCCTTGCATAGTTTTTCATATTCTAAAATAGCATTTTCATTGGCATCTAAATACAATTTGGCAAAATCTAAGCCGTATTTTTTAACAATTTTATTATAAATAAAGCCGTGTTGAGATGTGATTTTGGCCGTTGTATTGGCTGTAGTTTTATTGCATATTCTACCACCCTCAACTAAAGCATAATTTATCCCTTTTTTATCAAGCATATGAGCACATAAAATACCGCAAATTCCGCCGCCAATAATTAATACATCAACATCCAAATCATTATTTACACTGTTAAATTTTGGCATATCAATATTTTCTTGCCATATAGATTTCATAATATCACCACCAAAATTTAATATGTACTTTTTGGCTAAAAAAATACAACCGATTAAACGGTTGTATTATAAAATAGACATCTGTTTTTTATACATTGATTATTAATGCTTGATTTATCACAAAAAATGTTTGAAATTTCCATATGTACATTAGAATCTCGTTAGCATATTTTACAGCCTCGGCAATTGCAATGTCGGAATTTCTTTTACAGCAGCGAGGATCGCCAATCTTGCCAAGGCTAGTGCATAGGACAAAATTCCATATTAACTATTTTACTAAAAATCTCATAAGGATTTTTACTTTTACTATTTAAACAAATGCTTTTAATTATATCAAAGCTCATATAATCAACACATTATTGTATATTTGCTTGTTTATCTACTCGGAAGCATCAAGTTCGGCTATGTATAAAATAATATTTTCTTCTATTCCGTTGTATTCTACAACAATATATTTGATTTTTAAATGCTGACCATCGTGAGTAATAACACCACCATGAGTTGAAGAATTATGATAACCATTCATAATAGTAAAGTCAGAATATTCAAAATAAACATCATTTATTTCAAAACGCTCGGAGTCGTGTCCCTCATAAGGCATGGGATGAAAATTTTCAACATATCCCTCTACAACATAAACATCATTGTTTGCAAGCTGTTTTTTATAATCGATATGCTCAATGGACATAGAAATGGTAAGTAAAAGGAATATTCCTATTCCTAATATACCAACAATAAGACCGATTGCTCCAGAAAATATTTTAACAAAACGAGAAGAACTATTGTCTTTATCTTTAATAACTCTTATAAATAAGTATAAAAAAGCAATTCCACAAGCAAGCGGAATAAGATTCCATAAATAATCCGAAAAATTCAAATGATATTCATATAACACAGTTTCCATTTATTACGCACCACCTTCTTGACATTATACCATAATTGCTTCACAATGTAAAGAAAATAAAATAATAAACAATTTTTGCAAATTTTATCATTGACAGGCAAATAATAATAGTATATAATTAATATAGCAAATTTCAGAGGTGATTTAATGAATCCGTGGCATGACTTTAGTGAAGAAAGAATTAAAATCGACAATTTTATTTCTGTAATCGAAATTCCAAGAGGTAGTAAAAACAAGTACGAGCTAGACAAGGAAAGTGGTATGCTACGCCTTGACAGAATTTTGTACACATCAACCCACTATCCAGCAAATTATGGCTTTATCCCTCGCACCTTATCAGAGGACGGCGACCCACTTGATGTATTGGTTCTTTGTCAGGAAAGTCTGGAGCCTCTTTCAATTCTTGAATGTTATCCAATCGGCATGATAACAATGATTGACGAAAACGAAGAGGATGAAAAAATAATAGCAATTCCAATAAATGACCCATTTTTAAATAATTATACTGATATCTCTGAGCTTCCACAGCATCAATTCCAAGAAATTAAGCACTTTTTTGAGATTTATAAATATCTTGAAAATAAGGAAACAAGAGTTGATAAAATTTGTGGCAGAGAAGAGGCTATAGCAACTCTAGTAAAATGCAAAAAAGCCTACCAAAAGGTTTTTGTAAGATAAAATCCGCCTTTTCCTTGAGGCAATACTGTTAAGTTAAGAAAAAAGCCTTCCCCTTGAGGGGAAGGTGTCAGCTTGCTGACGGATGAGGTGTAATGATACCCCAATTATATTTTTACATATTATTTGCAGGCGTGGCGGAATTGGCATACGCGTTGGTCTCAGAAGCCAATGGTTTTACCTTGTGAGTTCAAATCTCATTGCCTGCACCAACAAAAAGAGAACTTTTGTCTACCAAAAGTTCTCTTTTTGTTTATCCAAGCCGCAGGCTTGGTATATCATCGTCGCACAAAGTGCGGTGTATATCATCAAGGGCGGCAATGCCACCCTTGTATCTCATCACGCGCCAGCGTGTATCTATCTGCGGCTTAATGATATACAACACTCCGTGTTGATGATATGCAATTCCTTGCGGAATTGATGATATACAAGGCTTCGCCTTGATT
>JAGAJV010000066.1 GCA_017625915.1 Clostridia bacterium | reverse complement strand
CCTACCCCCTACCCCCTACACCCTAATAAAGCGAAGCGATTATTAATAAAAGGAGTATATAAAAATGAACAAGGAATTTTTTGAGGCACTTGACTTGCTCGAAAAGGAGCGTCACATTCCAAAGAGCTATATGCTTGAAAAGGTTGAGGCAGCTTTAACAGCAGCATGCAAGAAGGAAATGGGTACAACTAATATCACAGTAGTTATTGACCCGGAAAAAATGGATATGAAGGTTTACCGTAAGTATCAGATTGTTGCTGTAGCTGAGGATCCAGCAACAGAAATCACAAAGGAAGGCATTGAAGCGCTTGAAAAGCAATATCACGAGGCTGGCATGAAGCTAAAGACTCGTTCAAGAAAGCGTTCAATCGGTAGCGATTATGAATATGAGCTACAGCCAAAGGAATTCAGACGCTTAAGCGCACAAAATGCAAAGCAGGTAATTATCCAAGGCATAAGAGAGGCTGAAAGAAGCTATCAGGCAAGAGAATATGAGGACAAGAAGGGCGAAATGCTTTCTGCTATCGTTACAAAGGTTGAGGATTCAACAGGTAATGTAGTGGTTGATACAGGCATTTCACAAGCAGTTCTTTTAAAGGCTGAGCAAATCCCCGGAGAAAAATTAAGAGTTGACGACAGAATTAAGGTATTTGCAACACAGGTAAATTCAGGTGAGGCGAGAGGTCCGCTTGTTTCCCTTACAAGAGTACATCCAAATCTTGTTAAGAGATTATTTGAAACAGAGGTTCCTGAAATCAACGAGGGTGTTGTTATAATTAAGAATATTTGCCGTGAGGCAGGCTCAAGAACAAAAATCGCTGTATATTCAAGAGATAGCGAGGTTGATGCAGTTGGTGCTTGTATCGGTAATAAGGGTGCAAGAATTAATGCAGTTGTAAATGAGCTTAACGGTGAAAAGATTGATGTAATTCCTTATAGCGACGATATGGCTGAGTATGTAAAGGCTTCACTCTCCCCTGCAACGGTTAAGAGCGTAGAGCTTGAAAACGAAAGAAGCGCAAAGGTAGTTGTTGATGCTGATCAGCTTTCGCTTGCAATCGGTAAGATGGGACAGAACGCAAGACTTGCAGCAAAGCTTACAGGCTGTAAGATAGATATTAAGAGCTTATAATACCTAAAGGGGTGTTGTTATGGAAAAGGTAAGAAAAGTACCAGAAAGAAAATGCTTGGGCTGTATGGAGAGCTTTCCCAAGAAGGAATTAGTACGAATCGTACGATTGCCGGACGGAAGCGTTCAAATGGATTTAACAGGCAAGAAATCAGGTCGTGGCGCATATATATGCAAAAATAAGACTTGTCTTAAAAAAGCCATTAAATCAAAAAGAATACAGAACAATCTAGAGGTAGAAATTAGCGAGGAGCTAGTTGAGATACTGACAGGAGAAATTGAGAATTGAACGAAAATAAATTTTTATCAATGCTGGGACTTAGTCGTCGTGCAGGACAGGTGGTTATCGGCACACCCTTGGTGACAAGTACACTCCCAACGGGAAAAATGAAGGTAGCATTTTATACCGCTGACGCCTCAGCAAATACCGAAAAAAGAATAACCGACAAATGTAGGTTCTATAATGTTAAATGTATAAGGCTTGATATTCCATCAAGTGAAATAGGACGAATTGTCGGAATGAGGTCATCGGTATGTGTTGTTGGCATAACAGACGACAATTTTTCAAAACAGCTAATAGCCCTTAGTCTAGAATAGACATCTTATGAAACGAGGTATATGATATGGCAAGAATTAAGGATTTTGCAAAGGATTTAGGAATAGATATTAAGGAAGCTCTTGAGCTAATCGAGAAAGCAGGACTAGGCTCAAAGCAAAGTGGCGGAAGCATTGAAAATGATGAAATTTCCACAGTGCTCCATGTTTTAACCAGTGAAAAATCAGTTAAGGGAATTGACAAGTACCTTAACGGAGAAAAGATAATTCCATCAGCTAAGGCAAAAAAGAAGATTGTAGCTGAAAAGAAGCCCGAGGAGAAAAAGCCAGAGGTCAAGACTGAAGCACCAAAGGCTGAGAAAAAGATTGTAGTGGACGACGCCCTCGATGTACCGTCTAAAAGCAGTCAAAAGCCGGCTGAGAAGAAGCCGGAGGTTAAGGCTGAAGCACCAAAGGCTGAGAAAAAGATTGTAGTGGACGGCGACCTCGACGTACCGTCTAAAAGCAGTCAGCAATCAACAGAAAAGAAGGTAGAGGAAAAGAAGGTAGAGGAAAAGAAGGAAGCTCCAAAGCCACAATTTGAGAAAAAGGAATTTAAGCCACAGCAAAATGGGGCACAGGGTGGCGATAAATTTGTTAAGCAGGACAAAAAGCCTGAATTTAACGGCGAGAAAAAGCCATTTAATAAGGACGAAAGACCTCGTTTTGAAAAGAAGGACGAAAGACAGGGTGGCTTTGATAAGAAGAGTAGCTTTGATAAGAGCGACAGATTTGAAAAGAAGCCATTTAATAAGGACGGTGGCTTTAATAAGGGCGGCTTTAACAAGGACGGCTTCGATAAGGAAGCGAGAGAGCCTAAGTATAATGTAACACCAAAACAGAAAAAGCCGCAAACAGACGAGCCACAGGTTCGTGAAATTAAAACAAAGACAGGTGCAACCAGAGTTGTTGATACGAGAACAGCACATGTTGACCTATCTAAGTACGACGATAATCTTGACCACTTAACCTCTCCATATGATAGCTACGGCGGAAGCAACAAGCAAAAGCTAAAGAAGCAAAACAATAAGGATAGCTTCAGCTCCAAGAAGGAAAAGGAGCGCCAAGCTATGGAAAAGAAAAAGAGAGAGGCGTTTGAAAAGGCAAAGAATACACAGCTTTCTATCACAGTGCCGGATGAAATCACAGTTGGCGAGCTTGCTACTCGCTTAAAGGTAACATCAAGCGAGGTTGTTAAGCGTTTATTTATGATGGGCGTTATGGCAAGCGTTAATGAGGTTATTGACTATGATACTGCATACCTAATTGCCGATGAGCTTGGTGCAAAGGCAACAAAAGAGGTTGTTGTTACAATTGAGGAAAAGCTTTTCGAGGAAGAAGAGGATGCTCCGGAGCTGCTTAAGGAAAGAGCTCCTGTTGTATGCGTAATGGGTCACGTTGACCACGGTAAAACATCACTTCTTGATGCAATCAGACAAACAAATGTAACAAGAGGCGAGGCTGGCGGTATCACTCAGCATATCGGTGCATACAGTGTTAATATTAACGGTAAGGACATCACATTCCTAGACACCCCGGGCCACGAGGCGTTTACTGCTATGCGTTTAAGAGGCGCTATGGCAACAGATATTGCAATTATCGTAGTTGCAGCAGACGACGGAATTATGCCGCAAACAGTTGAGGCTATCAACCACGCAAAGGCAGCAGGCGTTGATATTATCGTTGCTATTAACAAAATGGATAAGCCAACTGCAAATCCGGACAATATAAGACAGGAATTAACAAAATACGACCTTGTTCCAGAGGAATGGGGCGGCGATGTAATGTGTATTCCTGTATCTGCTCACACAAAAATGGGTCTTGACGACTTGCTTGAAAGCGTTCTTCTTGTTGCAGAGGTTAAGGAGCTAAAGGCTAACCCGGACCGTCTTGCTAAGGGTATTGTTATCGAGGCTAAGCTTGATAAGGGAAGAGGCCCTGTGGCTACAATTCTTGTACAAAACGGTACACTTCACGCAGGCGATGTTGTAATCGCAGGCACAGCGGTAGGTCACGTAAGAGCTATGACAGACCATAACAGACGCGCAATTAAGGTTGCAGGTCCATCTGTTCCTGTTGAAATTACAGGTCTTGACGAGGTTCCAAATGCAGGTGACGAGTTCAATGCAGTTAAGGACGAAAAGATGGCAAGAGAGCTTGCTGAGCAAAGAAAGGCAAAGGCTAAGGAGGAAATCTTTAAGGCTAATGCTAAGGTTAACCTTGACGACCTATTTAACCAAATGAGCGAGGGCTTTAAGGAGCTTAATATTATCGTAAAGGCCGATGTTGGCGGCTCCTGTGAGGCTGTTAAAGCATCCCTTGTTAAGCTTTCCAATGCAGAGGTTAAGGTTAACGTTATTCATACAGCAGCAGGTGGAATTACCGAGGGTGATGTTATGCTTGCAGCTGCATCAAACGCAATTATCGTAGGCTTTAATGTTCGTCCGGATAAGAGCGCTATTGACTCTGCCGAAAGACAGGGTGTTGATATAAGAACACATAGAATTATTTATGAAATAATTGAAGAAATCGAAGCCGCTATGAAGGGCATGCTTGCTCCAACCTATAAAGAGGTTATTAACGGTCACGCAGAGGTTCGTCAGACAATCAGAGTACCAAGTGTTGGCACAATTGCGGGCTCATATGTTCAGGACGGCAAGATTTTAAGAAGCTCACAGATAAGAATTATAAGAGATGGCGTTGTAATTGCCGAGGATAAGATTTCCTCACTCCGTCGCTTCAAGGATGATGTTAAGGAGGTAGCGGCAGGCTACGAGTGTGGCGTAGGTCTTGACCGCTTTAACGACATCAAGGAGGGCGACATTATGGAAGCCTTTACTATGGAAGAGGTAAAAAGATAATCGCTGGCGATTATCTTTTAGTGACTAGTGGTCGGTGGTCAGTGGTCAGTGGGTTAGAGTATGATTAAAAACATTTTCTATATCTAATTTGCTGACGGCT
>JAGAJV010000065.1 GCA_017625915.1 Clostridia bacterium | reverse complement strand
TTAGTGTTTTTAGTTAAAAATTTCAGATACTCGTCCTCGTCGAGATTGATTTTGCAAATATATTGCTCATATTCCTCGTCGTAGTCGTAGTATTCACAGCTTTCGCAATTCATTTTGTCGCTCCCTTCGGTCGCTTAAGAGTGGTCAGTGGTTAGCGATTAGTGGTTAGTAGATACATCTATTTCTTAACATAAAGTTACTGCTAGCCACTAAATTAGTCGATTGTATAGATTGTTCCCTCACGGGTATCCTTAATTGTAACGCCCATATCTGCTAGCTGAGCACGGATTTCGTCAGCACGGGCAAAGTTCTTATCCTTTTTAGCCTGCTTTCTTTCCTCAATTAATGCTTCTATTTGAATTTCAAATTCTGTTTTTTCGGCTGATTGCTCGCTTGCCTTTTCTCTTACAAGATTTATTGATAATACCTTATCAATATCCTTAAGCGCTTCAAGCTTTGATGCGTCGGTTGTATCTGATTTTAGTATATCGTAAATAAGAGTAATACCAAGCGCAGTATTTAAATCAGAGCCTACTGTGTCGATAAATTTAGCTCTTACACCCTCAACAAAGGAGTTATCAACCTCTGTGTCAGGATTTAATGCGTCAATTCTCTTAAGTAGCTTATTGTATGTTGCAGTTGCTTGATCCAGCGCCTGATATGAGAAGGTAAGTGGCTTACGGTAGTGAGATTGTAAGCAGAAAAATCTATATGCAAGCGGGTCGTAGCCCTTGCTTTCAAGAAGTGATACTGTTAAAAACTCACCCTTAGATTTTGACATTTTACCTGTTTCGTCGTTCAGGTGATGAACATGGAACCAGTAGTTACACCATTTATGTCCGAGATATGCCTCGCTTTGCGCAATTTCATTTGTATGGTGTGGAAAAATATTATCAACACCGCCACAGTGAATATCAAGATACTCACCGCAATGCTTCATTGAAATAGCAGAGCACTCAATGTGCCAGCCCGGGTAACCGATTCCCCAAGGGCTATCCCATTTTAGCTCCTGGTCGTCAAACTTTGATTTTGTAAACCATAAAACGAAGTCGCTCTTGTTTTTCTTGCTAGTGTCCTCAGTCACATCGTCACGAACGCCAACCATTAATTCCTCGCTGGAGTGACCTGTAAGCACATTGTAATCGTCTAGCTTTGAGGTGTCGAAATAAACATTTCCGTCAGCAATATATGCGTAGCCCTTTTCAAGCAGTGCTTCAATTGTCTTAATAAATTCAGCAATACAGTTAGTTGCAGGCTCAACAATGTCCGGCATTTTAATGTTAAGCTTCTTGCAATCCTCAAAGAATGCGTTTTTATAAAATTCTGCAATTTCAAGAACGGTTTTCTTTTCGCGCTTAGCGCCCTTTAGCATCTTATCCTCGCCTGTATCGCCATCGCTTGATAAATGTCCTACATCGGTAATGTTCATTACACGAAGCACGTCAAGTCCGGAATAACGAAGAAATTTTTCGAGAATATCCTCCATCATATATGTACGAAGGTTACCTATATGCGCAAAATGGTAAACGGTAGGGCCACAGGTATACATTTTAACCTTGCCGGACTCGTTTTCCTTAAATTCCTCAACCTTTTTTGTTAATGTATTATAAATATTCATATTAGTCTCCGTTTATATTATTATTTTTACCCTCAATTTCTCTTTCAAGATTTGAAAGCGCATCAGCATTATATTCCTGTCTTGGTGTAGCTTCGGTATTTTGCACCGCTTGTACGCTTATCTTAGGCTTATCGAATTTCTTTAAGCAAATATATACAACGCTAAGTGCGAAAACAGGAATTGAAACAAACATAATAAGTCCTAAAATCAATGTAACAACCATATTTTCAGGGTCTAGATATGAGTTTATCATTGACATTAAATTAAATACAAGGTGGCATAGCATAGGAATGTAAATTGAATCAAACTTAGTATATAGCCAGCCAAGTAAAATACCTAAGGCAGTTGCATAAATAAACTGAATTGGATTTCCGTGAATTATTCCGAAAATAGCAGAGGATAAAACAATCGCCCACCATTTTGGCATAGCTCCTCGTAATGTGTTTAAAATTAAGCCACGGCAGAGTATTTCCTCAAATAAAGGCGCCATAATAACAGCAGTAATAAAGGAAACAACCTGATTTGCATTTTCTATAAGCTCATTATTCTGATTAAAGGAATCAACCCATTCCTTTGGTAAGATTAAAATAATCATACCAAGAATAAGCGCAGTTACATATTGAGCGCTGCCACCTATTGCAATTGTAGGTAGGTAAGAGGCTTTATGTGGCGCTCTTGCCTTGATTGTCTTTAAAAATGGCTTCTTAATAATTATATAGAATAAAACGAATAAAACAAGAGTCAAAATGTTTGTAATAAGAGTTAATTCAATGCTTAAGCCGTAAACCTTATTTACAATTTCAGTGTATGAAAGCGTTGGATTTGCAATATAAGTAAATAAAATAAATCCAAGCATAAGCACAAATTGCACTCCAAGCCATGTAGCAACATAGCCTGCACACTTAAGAAGCGCTAGCAATATATTAATAAATTTGTTTGTCTCCCTTGGTGACTTGGGAGCAGGACTATACTCTGTGCTTGGTGAATTGTAAGGTGTATAATTATTATCCATAAGCCCTCCTAATAATATTATTAAAGTATTTTATCACAAAAATATCTCTTTGTAAATATTATATAATAAAAATTTTAAAAAAGGTATTGCAAAATAAAAAAACTTGTGCTATAATACACACAGTTAATACCACGGCGAGAGCAGATTTCAGTCTGCTCTCGTTTTATTACCTAGCAGTCAGCAAGCTAGAATATGGTTAAGAAAAATCCTTTCTTTTGCTAATTTGCTAATAGCTAACCACTGACGGCTGACGGCTATTTTAACCGAAGGGAGAAAAATATGAAATCACCAAAGCAAATAGTTGCTCACCTTTTGCCAATCATTGAAGAGGTAGCAGAGGGACTTGGCTATTCTATATGGGATTTAGAATATGTCAAGGAGGGCACAGAGTATTATTTAAGAATTACAATTGATAGCGAGGATGGGATTGGCATTGAGGATTGCGAAAAAATGTCAAGAGCTATCGACCCTGTCCTTGATGAGCACGATGTTATTGAGGACGCATATCACCTGGAGGTTTCCTCACCGGGAATTGAGAGGGATATAAAAACAGATTATCATTTATCTGTATGCATTGGTGAAACAATAGCGGTTAAGCTATATGCCCCAATTGACGGAAGCAAATCATATGTGGGCGTGCTAAAGGACTATAATGATGAGCTTATAACCGTTGACGATAAGGAAATACCAAGAAAAGCAATTGCAAAAATGAATATTTACTTTCAATTTTAAAAATAGGA
>JAGAJV010000064.1 GCA_017625915.1 Clostridia bacterium | reverse complement strand
TGCAGGGTGGCGAATCTAACGAAAATGAAAAATATTGCTTCGTTTCATATAACGATATTATAGGAAAACAACCAGCGAATGCAGAGGCAATACAATGAAATATGTAACACCGAAATATGAAGTGTCTGTTGTAGAAACAGAAGATATTTTAACTGCTTCATCGGGTCAAGCTGCTAAATATGAGATTGAGCAAAAAGATGACGGAAGCGGAAATATCTTAATAGATATGGGCAAGCTATTTTTCAGTTAAATAACAGAAAAGCTGTATAGAGTAAAATCTATATGGCTTTTTCTTTCACGGGCACGGACGGGGGACGGTGGTGTGTTTTTGGAGATAAGCCCATTAAAATCATAAATTTAACTAAATCAAACAGCCGCCCTGTACACCCCCGTTATATCAAAAAACGATTTTATGCTTGTGACCTTGATTGTGTAAGCAAAAATTCACTTGCAATCATCGGATATATATGATATTATATAATTGGTAATTATTTCAAAATAGATAAGGAGAAATTTATGAAAAAAAGATTTTTAATTGCTTTATTTGTAGCTATTATGGCTTGTTTTTTCTCGCTTGTGGCTAGTGCTGCAAATGAGGTAACCTTGACAAATGGCACAACGGCTGATTTAACAACTGTTTTTAAGGTGACCAACAATGAGATAAGAGGCTTTAACGACGGTTATTCAAAGAACGATGTAACCGATGTTATTTTTCCAGATGATATTGTGGGATTAGAGGCTAACTTCCTTTTTGGTGAGGCTACTAATCTTAATTCTATTACCTTTGAAGCAACAGATGCATTTTTCATTAGCGGAGATAATATTTTTACAAAATGCTCGGTTAAAAAAATAACCTTTAATCCTGATTGTGTAGTAGAAATAAGAAAGGGTAACTTCTCAGACTGTACAAGTCTTACAGAGATAACCTTCCCTAAGTTTAAAAAATTAGCGGGAAGTTCATTTAAAGGCTGCTCCAATATGGTAGCTACTAATGAGCTTATTCTTGCAGAGGGTATGACAGACATAGGCGGTCACGCATTTAATGGCTGTACCTCGCTTAAGGGAACTGTTTATTTCCCATCTACACTTGAAAAGATACAGGAATATTCCTTCCAAAACACAGGATTTGAGCATTTTGACCTTAGCAAGTGTGCAAATTTAACCGCAGTTGGCGGTGGATACGGTGGACCGTTTACTGATAACGACTCAATTACTACACTTGACCTAAGCGCTTGCGTTAATTTAAAGGACCTACACGGTAACTTTGCCTCAGGCTGTGACGAGTTAATAAATGTAATTCTACCACCAAGCTTGGAAAATATTCCATCTAAAGCATTTGCGCACTGCTATAAATTACAATCTATCGTCCTTCCTGCAACCGTGAAAACTATAGTGGATGAGGCATTCCATTCAGCAAGAAACAAGCAAACAATAAAAACATTTACTGTTTATGTTCAAAGCAATGTTCAATTTGGCACAAAGTATTATCCGTTTCGTGATTCAAACGCAAAAATTGAATTTGTTTTAATTGGAGATGGCGTTACAGTAGAAAGCTTTAAGGCTGCAAACACCTATTCAGCTATTACAGGCGCAACAGTGGTTGATTATTTAGACCCTGATAGCCCTTGGACATATACTACCGGCGAAGCAATTACAAGCCACACAATTGTAGAAAACTATTGCTCATCACTTGCATTGACAGGATGTCACGCATTTAAGGATAATCCGTGCGTAAATTACTGTACTGATTGCCAATTGTCGACACCAAAGGAAAATCCAAAGCACACCGAATCGGTATCTATCACATATGCAAACGGCTATGATAATATAGGCTCTAAGCTTATAATTTGTACAAATGAGGGCTGTGGTTATACCGCAACAAAAGAGGCAGAAGCACTATTTCTTTGCCAAGGCTATTCAGTGCCTGAGAATGGCAAAGGCGGAATAGTTATAGGCTATAGCATAAATCATGATGCTATTTCGGAATATGAAAAAGCAACAGGCAGGACATTAAAATATGGCGCTTTTGCAGTATTAAAGGACAGACTTGGCAATAATGATATATTTGCAAAAGACGGCACGGTGGCAGACGGTGTTATTAATGCTGAAATTGCAAAGGGAACATATGTTTCCTTTGAGCTAAAGATAACCGGCTTTACTGACAAGTATAAGGATATTAAGCTAGCTATGGGTGCTTATGTTGCAGTAACAGACAAAGAGGGCACAGATTATTTCTATCTACAACCAGGCACACCAAATCAAGGTGAGAAATACTCATTCGTTTCATATAACGAGGTTTTATCAGGAAAAACTACCGAAGAAGATACATTACAATAAAATCAATCTCCCCAAGCTATATAGAGAAATCTATATAGCTTTTTTATTGTAAAACTAAAACCACGCGATAGTCGTGTGGTTCAAAAAAGGCTATTGGCGATGAGCAGAAAGCAAATAAAAATTCAGCGAAGAATGACCTTGTGTAGGGATTGTTTTGTATAGATTATCGCTTTTTACAATCCCTCCGTCACAGCAAGCCATGCCACCTCCCTTTACACAAGGGAGGCTTTGTTTTAATCCCGCTTGAGCGGGGGAACGTAACAAATGCACGGCTGACAGGCCAATAAAAGACACACTTGTGCGTGGCCTGTAGTATTAGGGCTATGCCCGAAACTGAAATACCACCCGCATATTGATATGCACCCCAAAAGTTAGACACTTTTGGAGGTGTATATTTTTTATAAGGCTTTTTGAATTGTTAATGTATTTTCTTGGATTTTGTCTTTTCTCTTTTAAATACCGAGGGAGTAACACCGGTTATTTTCAAAAACATTCTATTGAATGTATTAATTGATGAAAAACCGCATTTTGTGGCAATTTCGGAAATAGGGCCTTGATTATTAATTATTAAGGTTTTTGCATAATTAACTCTGTACATTGCTAAAAATGTTCTGAAATTTACGCCTGTAAGCGACTTTATCGCAGAGGAAAGATATTTTTCGTGATAGCCCAAATTCCTTGCTATATCCGAAAGATGTATATCCTCTGTAAAATTATTTGAAATATAATTTATAATTAAATAAAAAATTCCCATATTTGGCATGACCTTATTCTTAGGAATTAAAGAGCAATTTTCAAGCATTTTATCTAAAATTATATTAAGTAAGCCACTGATTTTCAAGATTTTATCGCTACTTGTACTGTCAAGCTTCGCTATTAATTCTGTGCTATCGGAAAAATCAAATACAGGATTTTCAAATTTTTTCTCCTTTATTATTGAGTGAAAAAATGGCACGAAATCGTTTGAAAACACAACACACATAACAACAGACGGAGCATTACAGCGACATTCGTGAAGCTGATTAGGACCTATAAAAATCAAATGATTTTTAGGAACGATATATTCCTTTCCGTCAAGAAGCATATGAAAAACGCCTTTTTTGGTGAAAATAAACTCGCTATATTCGTGCAGATGCGTAGGCACGAACCAATCCGAGTGATGATTATTCTTGTAATCATATGCATTTCCTATGTTTTCAAACTGATATATAATCATTCTGTAATCCCCCAAAAATCTTACCTTTTGACTATATAATATCATGTTATTGGTGGAAAATCAATATTTTTTGATGTATAATGAAATTAGAAACTAAAAGTCACACTGAATAATTTTATATTAAATATAAATTTATAAAAAATTTTAAGGAGAAAAGCAATGAAAAAGAAGGTTCTTTTAATTAGCATTATGATGGTAGTGCTTGCATGTATGCTCGCAATCTCCGCCTTTGCTGATGATATTATCGCATCCAAAACAGAAAGCGAGGAATACGGTACTGTTATTCAGCTAAATAGCGACCCAGGTCTTGACAATGCAAGCAAGTATGTATCAACACTTAAGAAAATCAATGATAACGGTACAGACAAGGATGCGCTTTGTATTTTAACAGACGGCACATATTTTTATGTTTTCCCATCATCATATGTTGTTGATGAAAGAGAGGATGGCGTATTTGACATTATCGCCACACCACTCGCAACAGCAATAGCTGAGTTCAATACAGCTAATGGAACAAGCTATTATGCTAATTATGCAACAGACGGTAGCGGAGGCGGTAAGCGTCTTAATTCAATAGCTCGTTTTGAATTCCCAAGCAGTGTATTAGGTGCAAGCGAAAGTGTTTGCTGTATGCGTAGCTACTCAAGCTTAGTTGAGGTTAGATTTAACTATCCAATCAACCTTTCAGGCGCAGGTTCAATGTTCAAAGGCGATAACAAGCTTACTACAGTTGTTGACTTTGAAAATGCAGACCCAAATCTTGCAAGCGCAATGTTTATCGGATGTAGCTCATTGGAAAGCATCAGTTTTCCAACAGGAATTACCAAAATTCCAAACTCAATGTTCTGGGGTTGCAAAAAAATAGTTATATCTAATTTGGCAGAATGTACACAGCTAACAACAATTGGAAAAAGTGCATTCCAAGATACCAGCTATCTCAATTTTGTTTTGCCTGATTCCGTTACAACCATTGAGGCAAATGCTTTTCAATCAGCTTTTAAAGGAGGCTCTGGTGGCTCATTTGTTATAAATAAGACATCACAGCTTGTATCAATCGGTGCAAGCGCCTTTGAAGACTGTCGTCAGATGCCGGCAAATGTATATATTCCATCAACAGTTACAAGCATTGGCGCAAGTGCATTTAAGAAGTGCTATACACTACAAACATTAGAAAACTTTGAAAATTGTCAAATTACTGCAATTGAAAATGGCACATTCGAATATGCATCAGCGCTAAAGACACTTAAAATTCCTGAAACTGTAACAACAATTGGCACAGCATTTGCTGATAATAACGTTCTTACACTTGTTTATATACCAAAATCAGTAGCTTCAATTGCCGACACATTCACAGGTGGCAAGCCTACTAACGCAGTATACATTTACACAGGTAATGATGCACGCGTGTTTTCTGCTTGCACAAAGCTTGCAAACGCAAATCAGATTTCGGGAAATGAATATAATCCTGAAAACACATATACAGGCATTAATCTTGTTGTAGGATACAGCCACTGTGTAGCATATAATGGTGGCATACACAAAGAAAAGGCAGTTAAGGATATTAAGGTTATTACATATTATGATGCAATTACAGTAGATTACAAGTGCACATTATGTGAAATGAAAATAGAAAGCAGAGTAATTCCTGCACTCTTTACCTGCTTAGGCTATTCAGTGCCTGAGAATGGCGGAGACGGCATTGCAGTAGGCTATACAATCAATCTTGAAGCAATCAAGGAATACGAAAAAGCATCAGGCAAAACACTTAAATACGGCGTATATGCAGCATTAAAGGATAAGCTTGGCGCAAATGACATTTTTGACGAAAACGGAGACGCAATTGCAAATGCTGTTGTCGCACAGGTTTCAGACAATAATTATGTTGCTGTTGAATTTAAAATAACAGGCTTTACAGATGCATATAAGGACCTAAAGCTAGCTATGGGAGCATATGTAATAGCAACCGACAAAGAGGGCACAGAATATTCCTATCTACAAGCTGGCACACCGATTGAGGGTGAAAAATACTCATTTGTTTCATATAACGATGTAGCAGCCGGCAAGCCAACAGAGAAAATCAATTAAACAAAAAGCTATATAGAGAAATGGGGTTCGCTTCAAAAATCTATATAGCTTTTATTTTGGCATTGTCCTGTTTATTTTTGTAAAATTATATGGTATAATGAAAGCACATTGAAGGACGAGGGGGGACAATATGAAAAAATTAAGATATAACAGGACCTTTAAAAAAGGTATTGGCGCTATAATTTTTTGCGTTTTATTATTTGGTAGTATACTTATTTTTTCAATTGTTGCTAAGGTTCAATATGATAGCATTATAGCAGATATGGAAATTGTTGAGGCCACGATTGTTGATATTGATTTGGAAATACACACAAAAGGACCCAGTGAACAGGAAATTTATATTACCTATATGGTTGACGGGGTTGTTTACAATAGAGAGCTAGAAACCGATACCTCAATATCCTTTTCACCGGGGAGAGGTGCTAATTATTCGATTGGCGACAAAATTGAAATTTTTTACGACCCTGATAATCCCGAAACAATTGCTTTTTCACGCTCTGTTAAAGTAGGATACAATTATATGGTTATCAGCTTGGTTGGCTTAGGGCTTGTAATATTCTCTTTAATAGCCGTGTTAAAGAAATCACGCACATTTTTAGTTACCCAAGAGGAATACGAAAAGGAAAAGGAAGATTTAAAGAAAGCCAAATTAAAGCGGAAAAAGAATAAGAACAAGAAAAATGAAGGTATATTAAGAAAAATCGGCAAGATCATACTAATAATTTTGGGAATTATAGTTATCTTGTTTATTCTATTTCTTTTGCTCGGTGCAATATTATCTGAGGTAGGATATTAGCTAAATAATAAAAGGGGCTGACACATTAAGAAGCCTTGTATTACAAGCAAATTTAAGCCAAATAACAATAAAAGACAGAAATTTCCTTTGGAATTTCTGTCTTTTCTTCTTAATGTGTAGCCCCTTAAATCAAGAGGGTCGGCAGATTAAGAGCAGAAATCGTCGTTCTTCGCCCCGTGGACGCGTACTTGCGTACGCGGAGGGGCGAAAACGGCGATAACATCCCACATTAATGGAGAAAAACATAGTTTTTCAACCTTATTATTTACAAACAATTATTAGTTAACTAAATCTTGATATTTTTCGTGGGATGTGGTTATGCC
>JAGAJV010000063.1 GCA_017625915.1 Clostridia bacterium | reverse complement strand
GCTCAACTTGTTCTCTTTTGCTATCATAAGCCTCGTTACCCGTTTTACAAGCTCCTTTATTTTCAAGAACATACCCATCACCACAATCGCACTTAAACAAATCAACGCAGCTGTCAGAGCAAGCACCTTTGCCCTCGGCAGTCTCTCTTAATTCTTTCTTTTGAGTTAAATCCCCCAAGCGATTTAAGATCATTTTCTTTTGAAATGAAAATGTCACCACAATTCTCTTTGGATTACATCTATATTTTTTAATTAGCTTTAACATAAGTTACTCCTTAAGTTTTTTTAGATATTATTGCACAATTTTAAAGCAATATACCAAGCACATTATTTATATTTACATATTTTTCCATATTTTAGCCATAAATACTAAAAATAGTACATAAAAGACAATCAATTTCGACAATTTTTCAGCACGGGAAATAGTATTCTAAAGGTATATAAAATGAAACGGATCAAAGGGGTGCATATAATGTAAAATTTTTACATATTTTGGAAATTATTTAAAAGAAAGGGAAAAGGATATGATTTATTATCAAAAAGCAGAGGTAAAGGAAGAAAAAGCAGAAAAAATTCATTCAATCGAGGTACAAAGGATAGTTCCAAACCCAAATCAGCCACGAAAAATTTTTAACGAGGATAGCATAATCAAATTGGCTGATAGCATAAGTCAATACGGCATTATTCAGCCGCTTACAGTTAGAAAAACAGGAGATACATACGAATTAGTAGCAGGGGAGAGAAGACTAAGAGCCGCAAAAGAGCTGGGCTTAAGCACAGTTCCGTGCATAATTACAGACATAAATGAGTCAAAATCGGCCGAAATATCTATAATAGAAAACCTAATCAGAGAGGATTTAAACATATTCGAGCAAGCCCAGGCAATAGAAGCACTTATTGATACATACGGATTAACTCAGGAGCAAATCGCCTCAAAGCTATCAAACAGTCAATCATTCGTGGCAAACAAGCTTAGATTGTTAAGATATAATGCAGAGGAAAGAGAGCTAATTCTTAAAAACGGGCTAACCGAGCGCCACGCAAGAGCGCTTTTAAGGGTTTTAGACCTAGATTTAAGGGCGAAGCTGCTAAATCAAATCATAAACGAGGGATTAAATGTTTCAGCCTCAGAGGAGCTTATAGAGGCTCATATAACAAAGAAAAGCTCAGACGATACAACAAGTCAAAGAAAAACAGGTTATAAAACAGTTAATTCTTTCTATTTAGCTATAAACAGAGCAATAGAAAGCATTAAAAACAGTGGTATAGCAATCAAAAGCCGTAGAGTAGAGGGTGACGAATTCACCGAGCTCACCATATTAATACCTAAAGAAGCATAACAAAAAAGCACTCTGTGTTAATTTCACAGAGTGTTTTTTGTTAGGATGTAGGATGTAGGGTGTAGAATGTGAGCGTTTCACGTGAAACAATTCATATACAAGCTCGAGTTGTTGTGTCAAAATGGCTAAAAATATACACTTAAAATAAAACTTGATTTAATACCCAACATAAAATTTATAGATTATTTTGAGAAAGAAATTTCACGCTATTTTTAAACAATAATCCACCCGCATAGAGCGGGTGGTATTTCAGTTTTGGGCATAGCCCTAATACTACAAGGCCACGCACAAGTGTGTCTTTTATTGGCCTGTCAGCCGTGCATTTGTTACGTACCCCGCTCAAGTGGGATTAAAGCAAAGCCTCCCTTGTGTAAAGGGAGGTGGCACGGCTTGATGTGACGGTGGGATTGTAAAAAGCGATAATCTATACAAAACAATCCCTCAGTCAGCTTCGCTGACAGCTCCCTTTACACAAGGGAGCCTTTGACACAAGGTCATTCTTCGCTGAATTTTTATTTGCCTTCTGCTCATCGGCAATAGCCTTTTTTTGAATCATCACACGACTATCGCGTGGTTTTTGTTTTACAGCAAGAAAAATCAATGTTTCACGTGAAACATTGATTGTCTAGCAAGGCTAATGTTTTATCATTAACTAATCTCTAATCCCTAACCACTAAATATGTTTCACGTGAAACACGGCACAAGCTACCCCAGGCACTAATAACGTTTCACGTGAAACACCCGCATCCTACATCCTACACCCTACATCCTAAATAAAAATCACACATTTCTATTGAATTTAAGCCCATTTCGTGATATAATTTTAGTACAAACACTTTATTCGACATTATGAAAGGAATTAATCGTGCATATCATTTCTTTTGCAAACCAAAAGGGTGGCGTTGGCAAAACAACATCGGCAGTAAACTGCGCAGCATCATTAGGCGCTTTGGGCAAGAAAACATTGCTTATCGATCTAGACCCACAGGGTAGCTCAACAAGCAGTGTGGGTGTGGCTAAAAACTCCGTTAAGTTTTCCTCGTATGATGTTTTAACATTAAATTGCAAGCCATCTAAAGCAATTATCGAAACAGAATTCAAAAATTTATACATAATGCCATCAAATATGGCGCTAGCGGCAGCAGAATTAGAGCTTGCTACGCAAGAAAAAAGAGAATATTTTCTCAAAGGAGCATTAGAGGAGCTTGAAAAATCAAGCGATTTTGATTATGTAATTATAGACTGCCCACCATCCCTTGGCATAATTACTATCAACGCTTTAGCCGCAAGCCACGGCTTAGTAGTGCCAATTCAGTGCGAATATTTTGCGCTTGAGGGCTTATCTCAGCTAATGATGACCTTTAAATCAGTAAGACAACGCTATAATCCTCGTTTAAATATCACAGGCATTTTAATTACAATGTACAATGCAAGATACAAATTATCAGCGCAGGTACTAGAGGAATTAAATAAATACTACAGCTATCAGCTATTTGACACTAAAATTTCCCGTGTAATTTCACTTTCAGAAGCCCCAAGCTTCGGTGAGCCTATCAGATATTACTCAAGATATTCAAAGGGAAGCCTGGAATACGAAAGCGTAGCCAAGGAAATAATCACCAGAGTTGAGGGATATTAGGATATAGGATGTAGGATGTAGGGTGTAGGATGTAGGAAAATTATAAAGAAAGGACTATAAAGAGATGAAAAAAGGTTTAGGAAAAGGTTTAGATTCTATTTTTGCAGAGAATTACTTAGAATCAACAGTTAAAAATGAGGGTGTACAAACACTTAGAATATTAGATATTGAGCCAAAGCAGGACCAACCAAGAAAATATTTTGACGAGGAATCATTAGCTCAGCTAGCAGATTCCATTAAGCAGCACGGCTTAATTCAACCTATAATTGTAAGAGATATTGGCGGTGGCTTCTATCAGATTATCGCAGGCGAGCGTAGATGGAGAGCATCAAAAATGGCGGGGCTTACAGAAATTCCTGCAATTATCATAGACGCAGACGCACTAAAGGCAGCAGAGCTTGCAATTATTGAAAATATTCAAAGAGAAGACTTAAATCCATACGAGGAAGCACAGGCTTACCGTTCACTTATGACACAATATAGCTTAACACAGGAAGAGGTCGCTTCCAAGGTAGGCAAGTCAAGAAGCGCTATTGCAAACACAATGCGTTTGCTAGATTTACCGGAAGAGGTGCTTGAAATGCTTCAATCTGCTGATATTTCAGCAGGTCACGCAAGAGCATTACTTGGTTTAAGGGACAAGGACGCAATAGTTGACACCGCACACAAGATACTAATTCGCTCATTATCAGTAAGAGATACAGAGGATTTAGTAAAGAAAATGAACAAGCTTTACGATAAAGCTATTAATAATAAGGAAGAAGAGGACAAAAACGAGGACCTTATTGTTGATTACGCAAAGGACTTAGAGCGCAGAGCAATGTCCTTAACAGGCAAAATGATTAAAATTAAGGACAAGGGCAAGACAAAATCAATTGAAATTGAGTATGTAGATAACGAGGATTTAGAGGATATTCTTGTTAAGCTATGCGGAAAAGCAATAACAGAGGAGAACTAAGATGTCAATTTTTCTAACCTCGACAATTGACAACAGCTCCACGGTTTTAATTATTTGGGGAATTTGCATCGGTGTTATATTAGGCTTTGTTTTTAATTTCCTATCAAGAGCTATTACAGGTCCGTTTGTCAGAGCCTTGCTCGCTAAGGACGCTATAGGTCAGGACAAGGCAGTAACACTAAAGGATGCAGGCTTTTTAAGCAAAAGGCTTCTGAAGCTAGCCTTGCGTGACGGATCATCATTAAGAAACACCGTAGCTGTAGTAGGCGGACATCTTCCAAACATTACAGCAAACGGCAAAACTGCCATAGATTACGAAAAAGCGCTCTTCTATATCCCTGAGGATAAGAAGGAAAAGGCAGGCTCAGCCTTTGGCGAGAGCGAAAAGTGGTACATATTAATTCTATTTATAGCCCTAGCCATAGCTTGCGCATATGGAATGAGCAAGGTTATGCCACTTTTGGTAGATGCTTTATTTTAATATAAGAATCACCCTTAAAACAGGGTGATTTCTTTGGTAAATATTGGTAATTTTTAGGCTAAAAATTATTTTTGAAATTTTTTTTAAAAAAGGTATTGACAAAATACATGTTTGTGTGTATAATGATAACAGTAATCATTACTGATAATGATTGCGCAAGTTAATAAAGGAGAAGGCAGTGTATGAGAAACACAACACAGAGAACCGAGATTTTAAAATTTCTCCGTTCAAAAAGACATCATTGTAGTGCTGTGCAAATCTACGATGCTGTCCGAGAAATTATTCCTAATATCAGCCTGGGCACAGTTTACCGTAACTTAGGCAATCTTTTAGAGCAGGGCGAAATCGTTTCCGTGGAGGCTGTTGATAAATGTATTTATTATGATGGCTTTACCGAGGACCATGCGCATTTTGTATGCAGTGGTTGTAAGGAAATATACGATTTTCCAATCGAGCCTGAAAACCGTTCCTCTATACATAAAGCAGGCTTTGAGGTTGCAAGCGAAAGAGTTATCTATTACGGAAAATGCGCCAAGTGCAAAAGTGCAGATAAATAAATCTGCAAAAGAGCCGAGAAAATTGGCTCAAATAAAAAGTTCAAATTTAAAATTAAAATAAGAAAGGAATGCTAACTACATACCAATAGCTCTTAGCCTTGATAACCAAGTTAGACAAGGCGCACCACAGATGTTGGGCGATGGAATACTTAATGTATTTCGAGATCAACAGCGAGGAGCTACGCAGTATAACGACGGTTAGCAGGGTTAAGAAAATGAAAAAGTTTGTTTGTTCAGTTTGCGGTTACGTTCACGAAGGAGATTCAGCACCAGAAAGATGCCCACAATGCAAGGTTCCTGCTGAGAAGTTTAACGAGGTTGTGGAAGAAGAGCGTTTTTGGGCTGCAGAGCACGTTGTAGGCGTTGCAAAGGGCGCAAGAGAGGACATTATTGAGGATCTTCGCGCTAACTACATGGGCGAATGCACAGAGGTTGGTATGTACCTAGCAATGGCAAGAGTAGCTCACCGTGAGGGCTATCCGGAAATCGGTCTATATTGGGAAAAGGCAGCTTGGGAGGAAGCAGAGCACGCAGCTAAGTTTGCAGAGCTTCTTGGCGAGGTTGTAACAGATTCAACAAAGAAGAATCTTGAAATGAGAGTTGAGGCAGAAAACGGCGCAACAGCAGGCAAGTTTGACCTAGCAAAGCGCGCTAAGGAGCTAAACCTCGACGCAATCCACGACACCGTTCACGAAATGGCACGCGACGAGGCAAGACACGGAAAAGCGTTTGAGGGACTTCTTAATAGATACTTTAAGTAATGCCACGAAGCCTTGTAATATAAGGATTTGTGATACATAAAGGAACAGATTTGTCTGTTCCTTTTTTGTTTGCTCGAATTGTTCATTTTTCCATAAAAACATGGAATTTTTATGGAATTTTGGCAGTGTCAATTTTCAAGAATTCTCAAATTATGGAATTTGTGATTATGGAAAACATTTTTATTGAAATGTGCTTGAGGTTGTGTTACAATTAACTAATAAATAAGAATCTGACGAGGTAAATATAATAATGGGAAGCTTGCTTTTAGCACTTATATACATATGCTTTATCAGTCTTGGGTTGCCCGACTCGCTTTTAGGCTCGGCTTGGCCCGTGCTTCATGCCGAAATTAGCGTACCTGTCTCGTACGCAGGTATTATATCGGTAACCATTACTGTAGGTACGATATTGTCGAGCTTTTTTAGCAATAAGCTATTACATAAATTCGGCGCGGGCTTGGTAACCGCTATAAGTGTTACTACGACCGCACTCTGCTTGTTCGGCTTTTCTATCAGCACTCAATTTTGGATGCTGATTCTATGGGCAATTCCATTTGGTCTGGGTGCAGGTGGAGTGGACGCTATTCTAAATAACTATGTTGCTCTGCATTTCAAGGCACAGCATATGAGCTGGCTTCACTGTATGTGGGGTGTTGGCGCGTCTATTAGTCCTTATATAATGAGCTTCGCACTCGTTAAGCTTGAAAACTGGAGTGGTGGTTATCTTATTGTTTCCATTATTCAAGCGGTGCTTTCTGCAATTATATTTATTAGCATACCGCTTTGGAAAAAAGGGAGCAAGGATAATGACGATACGCCGAAGCTAAAAGAATCAAAAGCGCTATCATTCAGAGAAATATTTGCTATTAAGGGCGCAATCCCCTGTTTCTTGATGTTCTTTTCTTATTGTTCGTTGGAAGTAACCACATCTCTTTGGGCGAGCACTTATCTTGTACAAAATTGGGATTTTTCACCCGAAACGGCGGCAGGATATGCGAGTATGTTCTATATAGGCATAACGCTTGCAAGATTTGTTAACGGATTTCTTGCGATGAAGCTTGGAGATAAATTCCTAATTCGTATGGGAACGGGAATTGTTGCTGTCGGTATTGCCTTGCTGTTTGTGCCGTTTTCTTCCGCGTTTGCCCTGATTGGATTTGTTGTTATTGGATTTGGATGTGCACCTATCTATCCGTGCATTATTCATATGACACCCGATGTTTTTGGCAGAGACAAATCGCAAGCAATGATAGGCGTACAAATGGCGTTTGCTTATATCGGAATTTTAGCAATGCCACCCCTGTTCGGCGTTATAGCGGAAAAAATCTCCATTTCACTTTTGCCAATTTGTCTATCCATATTCTTAGTACTCATGTTTGTAATGCACGAGCTTGTACTGAAAAAAGCAAAAAATAACAAATGAATTTAACAAATTCCAATTTGTAGTGCTGAGTTCTACACAAAGCATGGAAAAATTAATGGAATTTCTTAATTTATGCAAGTGCAGAGTTGAAAATATATTATAGTTAAAAAGCTGGGCAAAGCCAAGCAATACAAGACTTAGGGCTACCTCGAAACTTTCCACGAAACTATAAGGTTGATGGCGACAGCTCCTTCCACCGCAAGCGGTCCCCCTCCCTCGAAGATGGAGGCAAAGGAAAGGCAAAGGCTTTTAAAAACAAAGTAAAAAACATAGACAAAAACGAAGATTTT
>JAGAJV010000062.1 GCA_017625915.1 Clostridia bacterium | reverse complement strand
GCCATAATTTTTGCCCCGTGTTCCATACATATAGTATCGTCCGTTTTCAAATATAACAAATGGGTCACGAATATGGATGTCGCAATTTTTCATATCACTGATACATACCTTTCTTCTTTAATTGATTAACTGATATTTTATTATATCATAAAATCTTTTCTTATACAATCTCATTTGAGCAATTTATTCCTCTCAAAGCAGTAGTGCCAAATTTTCAGCACATCTGCTGATTTTCAATCAAAAGAGTGCAACTTTAATTTTACTTTTTTGCACTCTTGAAATCTGTGTCTTTGCACCCTTAAAATAAAAATCTCAAATTTCAAAAAGTGATATTTTTGAGGTCTTTTTGATATACGATTTACATTTTTCTAAAAAATTCCGCCTCGTAAAAAAGTCACAAAACTCCTTTTGCTATATGGGTTTGTTGCACTTTTTAATAGGGTGTTCAACTGAGGGTGGCTCATTGCGACCATAAAAATCCTAAATTGAACTTTATGTTCGGTTTAGGATTTTTTTGTTTGTGTTGACTGTTCGCATCTGCTTTCAACGCAAGTTGAATCAGGTGCGCCTAGCAAGCGAAGCAAATGTGGGCTTGCTCACGATTTGCGCGCGAAGTGTTACGAGCAACGTAGTACGCGATGCTTCCTGTCATCTCGACCACTTGCAACTGGAATTTCTTTTGAAATTTCAGTTGCTTTTTTGTTTAATTTGTACATTTTATGAACATTTATTTTGGTAAACATTCACAAATTTATTTGCACATTTTTCTAAAAAGTTCGAAACTCACAGTCTATCACGCAGGATTCGAACCTCAATTTACTTAAAGATGAGTTGCTCACTCGTCTTTTTTTTATCCTTTTGCGAAAATTAATCAAAAAAAGGTTAAATTAATTATTGACTTTTAGGTAAACTTATGATATACTTGAATCAAACAGGAAAGGAGAATGAATATGAGCTATACTAAATTTGGAGAATTTATGCGAATACAACGAGTTAAACATCATGAGGTAATGGGAGATACTGCAAAACTGTTCAATGTTAAGATTCCCTTTGTTTCCACCGTCGAAAACGGAAAAAGAAATGTTCCCGATGAATGGATTCCTATCCTAATCACACACTACCAATTAAATGAGCAAGAGCAAGCTGAACTAATTGAAGCTGTTGAATATTCAAAAACCCAAGTTAAAGTTAATCTTATTTCTGCTAGCAATTCTCAGAGAAATCTCGCTGTGCAATTTCAGCGTTCCTTTGACAAGCTCGATGATGATACAGCGGCTGCCATTATTAAACTTCTTAACAAGGAGGAAAATTAATGGATTACGAAACTAAAGCAACCAACCGTTATGAGCTTCGACTTTATTCTAAATTGTTCCGTTCAATCTGTGGACTATCTGAAAACGAACCTGTCGATCCTGTAAAGTTATTGGATAAGCTCCCTGATTTTGAAGGATTTGAAGATGTGCGATATGATGTTGTTTACAATAATGTTTTACCTAAAAACGTTCCCGCACAATGTTCTGTTGACGATAGTGGCTACCTAATTCAAATAAAGGAATCAGTTTATAATGGAGCGTTTGAAAAAAAGGTAGGTGGACATCGCATGCATATTATGCACGAAATCATGCATGCATTCGCTGACAAGCTTGGTTTTAAACCTGTTTTCTCTCGTCAACTAACTCAAGATGTTCCTTTATACAAAAGGATAGAATGGATAGTTATGGCTCTAGCTGGTGAAGTTATGATGCCATATGAATCAACTCAAAACATGACTATCAATGAACTAATGAACACATATGGGGTTTCTGAATCCGCTGCTAAAAAAAGATTAAAATATTAAAAACAAACTTTAAAAGGAGTGATGTACTATGATTGTTGACAATGTCAAGATTAGCGCCAACTACTCTTGACAAAACAAAAACCAATATTGCAAGGATATGCTAAAGCACACTACTTAGTCGTATGATATGTTTTAGCCTACCCTTTTTTAAACTATTTTAAAAATAAAAATCCCTCTTTATTAGAGGAGAAAGGTTACATATCATGAATAAAAACTTAGTAGATGATGGGTTCAATTCCGAACTCGTTTCTAGTGCTTTTTTTGATGGTATTTTTGAAATACCAGTTATTAAAAAACCCGATAAAATTATAATTCCAAAATCCGTTATTCCTTTTACTCAAATCAAACGAAGCAAAGACAAAACTGAAGCCGTTCACTTTTACGAGCATGATATAAAATTTTCTGATGTTTTAACAAGCACAAAAAATTTCTTATCAGAGCTCTCGAAGTTCTCTGCAATTATATCTCCAGACTGTTCTCTATATAGAGATATGCCTCTGTGCTTGCAAATTGCAAACACATATATGAACCGAGCAGTTGGAAGCTTTTTGCAAGCGCAAGGGTTATATGTTATTCCAAATATTCGTTGGGGAGATGAACGAAGCTATACCACCACAGAATTGCCTGAAAAGTTTGCGTTTTTAGGCGTTCCCAAACGTAGTATTGTGTCAATTAGCACATATGGCTGTATTAGAGGACAAGAAAACAAGCACTACTTTAGAGAAGGTCTAAAAGCCATGCTTGATGAGTTGGAACCGACAGTTGTACTTGTTTACGGAGCTATGCCCAATTCCGTATTTGATGAATTCAAGCACAAAACCGACTTTGTAAACTATCCGGACTGGATAAGTACTAAACGAAGGAGGAATTTATAATGGGTTCAGGAATGTCAGGAGGATATTCGGGTTCTCGTGGTGCTATTCGCTCCACTATAAAAAGTTTGCCTAAAAATCCCAATAAACTTTTGGAAAAAGGCTGGAAAGAAACTACACCTGTTAGTATGTCGCAAAATACTACTTCAAAAATGTACACAAACAAAGATGGATTAAGCATAAGGTATGATAAAGGAGATGCCTCTCAAGGAGGCTACGGTGGAAAAGACCACTACCATGTTTTAAATCCCAACTCCACTGGAAAACACGATTATTATTTAGATAAAAATGGTAATCCCGTGCCAAAAAACTCAAAAGCTTCTCACATTATACCATAAAAGGAGGTATACAATGACAATAAAAGAATTTATAAATAAAGTCTATCTAATAGGTAGTTTGCTTGAAGACATTTCTTATGATAAAGCAGCCAATATCGTTTGTCTCGAAATTGATTTCTGCTATTGGCAACAATCATCCTTTGAAGATGGTGAAAAAGAAACCGGAATTGTTCTAATTGAGTTTTCTAATTGTTCTAATTGCACATATGACAATTACAAAATCAATAGCGATGAAATAGTAAAGGTTGAATTATTAGACAATTCAATTAATATTTGTGTTGAAAGTGATGTCACTGGCTCTTATCATAATATACAAATATGTGCAAATAATGTAAACTTTATAGAAAAATGAAAGGTTTGATTTCTAAAAATAAAAAAGCATCAAAACTACGCCAATAGTTTTGATGCTTGTGTGATATGCTAAAGCACACCACTTAGTCGTGATTTTATTTTAGCACATTTTTATTTAAAAATCAATATTTTGCGTAAAAATACTTTCAAATATCTGCTTTTTTACAAAAACTATTTTTATTTTGCCAGTATAAATATGCCCTAAATCCTTATGTCAAAAGGCTTCAAAACACTTTTTCTGGCAGGTTCGAGTCGGGTATCGCCACTTCGACCATAAAAATCCTAAATTGAACTTTATGTTCGGTTTAGGATTTTTTTGTTTGTGTTGACTGTTCGCATCTGCTTTCAACGCAAGTTGAATCAGGTGCGCCTAGCGAGCGAAGCAAATGGGAGCTCGCTCACGATTTGCGCGCGAAGTGTTACGAGCAATTTATTGCGATGCTTCCTGTCATCTCGACCACCTATGACTAAGCCCGACACACGGGACCGTGTTGCCGACTTAGTCATTTTTGTTTAATACAAGGGATCACTTATTAATTTACGATAATAAAAAACGAAAGGATAGGGCTATTTGCTCTATCCTTTTTGTTGTATTTCAATTTTTAATTTTGCCATACGAATTTAACACCATAATGGGCTTATATTTAAGATTTATTTTTTCCATGGAGTCGAAGCTATGTTGCGTCTCCGTATTCAGGCCAGCGCTTTCGTTCTGGGCTGAGCATTTTGGTTTAACTGCGCCTCTTTCCTTACAGATATAAAATATCGTTTCTTCGCTATATTCTCTGTAGGTGCTTTCAATATCGTTATCTATGTACGCAACACCCTTGGTTGTTCCGTCTGATATATACTTTATTTCGTAGTAAAAATCATCTGTCCACACATCTTTTCTAACAAAAATTGGAAGCTCAAATTTTTCTGCCAGCTCCTTTGCGGTATATGGCTTTTCGTAATCTATATTTACCTTTCGCCATATTTATAGCGCAGCATATTCCAAGAATGCTTTTTAAGTGTGGGGGTGTTGCTTGGTTTTTGATTTGTTGGGATTACAGGTGCTTTATCCTTGGTATTAATTGATTTTAGGTCGTCACAATAAAGCTGGATATGCTCTATTGGTATTAAGTTATCATAGCCATTTATTGACACATCAAGGGACATTTCGTTATCAAGTGAACGATTTTCGGCAAAGATAACAAGCTCGCCCCTTTCCTTATTATCAACAACGGATGTGATAAGATATGGTACTTGCCAGCCCTCGCTTGATGTATATTTTTCGCTTTCAACTGTTGCTTTCAGTGTTGTACCTCTACCGTATAATGATGCGTACATAAAGGGATAGAATATGGTTTGCACCCACGCATCTCCGTTATCCTCGGTCATTATTGGCGCTATAACATTTACAAGCTGAGCAAGGCAGGCTATTTTGACACGGTCACAGTTATTTTGCAGTGTCATAAGCATACCACCAACCAAAAGTGCGTCCTCAAAATTAAAAATTTCCTCTAAAAGTGGTGGTGCGATTTTCCATCTTGGTGCTGTTTTTTCCTCGTCCTTTGTTCTGTACCATATATTCCATTCGTCAAAGGAAAGGTTTACTGTTTTGTCGCTATTCTTTTTAGCCTTTATTTCGTCGCAGATGGCAGCTGTGGTTTTAATAAATTTGTCCATATCCTCTGCTCTTGCTAAGAAATTTAAAGTATCGTTTGCTTTGTTTCCGTAGTAGCAATGTAATGATAGGTAGTCAACATAGTCGTAGGTGTGGTCCAAAACCGTTCTTTCCCACTCGCCAAAGGTTGGCATATTAGGATCGGAGCTACCGCAGGCTACAAGCTCGATTGAGGGGTCAACCCACTTTAAAACCTTGGCGGTTTCTGTGGCTATTCTTCCATACTCCTCGGCAGTTTTATGGCAAATTTGCCAATCTCCGTCCATTTCGTTGCCTAAGCACCATAGCTTTATATTAAAGGGCTTTTCAAAGCCGTTTTTTCTTCTTAAATTGGCATAATAGGTATTTGTTTCGCTATTACAGTATTCTATGCAATTGCGTGCCTCGTCAGGTCCACGAGTACCAAGATTTACTGCCATCATAACCTCGGTGTTTGCTCTTTTTGCCCACTCTTGAAATTCGTCAATACCCACTTGGTTAGTTTCGACAGATAGCCACGCAAGCTCCATTTTACTTGGTCTTTTGCTTTTATCGCCTATTCCGTCCTCCCAGTTGTAGCCTGACACAAAATTACCACCCGGATAGCGAACTATTGGCACGTTGAGCTCCTTTATGAGCTTTAATACATCCTTTCTGAAGCCATATTCGTCGGCTTCATTATGTGTAGGCTCATAAATTCCACCATAGACTGCTCTGCCTAAATGCTCAATAAATGAGCCGTATATTCTATTGTCAATTTTATCAATTATTTGATTTTTATTAATTTTCAGAGTTGCTTTCATATTAACCTCGTTTATAAGTTTACTAATACAATTGCTAAAAAGCCGAGAACAAGAACGATAGCGTCCTTTTTAGTGATTTTTTCCTTATACACTATTAAGCCTAAAATAAGTGACGATAAAATAGAGCCTATATTTATAAGTGGGAAAAATACTGCGCTATCTAAAACGCCTGACAGATATGTATTCAGCATATTACAGCAGGAAAAGAATGAGCCTACCAGCATACAAAAGACAAAATTTTTTCTTGTAATTTGGTTTGCTCCCTTTTTCATAGTTAAAAAGAATATAAGTGATACTGTAAATGCAAATAAAAATGCTATTAATATAAGCGCATTTCTTTGATTAGCAACCTCGGATTTTTGATGGATTTTTTGCACAATACCAAGTCCGCCAGAGCAAAGCATTGCAAAAAACAATGGAATTATATACGATTTTGAGGCGCTGGTGTTATTTTGATTTTTATTTAAGCCCGATATTATAAGCACAGGAATTACTGTTAAAATACCTAAAGCTCCGAAAATTGTGATTTTTTCGCTCCAAAATATTGCACCGGAAAGGGTGGGGATAACAAATCCAAAGGCGTAAACGGTTGCGCAAATGCCTGTTTTGCCATTAGTTAGCGCCACTGTATAAAGCCATTGGCCACATACAAGTAAAAGTCCATAAAACATAGCGCAAATAACAGTTTTAAGTGCTATGCCGTGAAAGTCAAATATATTTATAAAAAGCAAAATTACGCTTCCTGCGCCAAAAATTATAGCTTGCAAGCCAAAAAATTCTTTGTTTTTTATTGAAAAGCCAGAGAAGCTTTTTATTAAAATATTTTTGCATGCAGCAAGTATGGCACTTAAGGTCAAAAGTAATGCCGGTATTATATTCATATTTCTTCCCCGGGAATAATTAACTGATAGCTGCCTGCGCGAAGTACTTCGGCTAATTCTTGCGAGCTTTTAATGCGCTTTTCCGTTATAATTCCACCAAACATAACCCGATCAGTGGTGTGTGCGTCGGCGCTTGAGGTTTTAATTAAATGCGGATGCTCATTTGCAAAAGCAAGTGCTTTTTGGTTCATTTCCTCGGTAGAATTTCCTTTATTATAAATTTCCACTCCGTCGATTAGCTCAACCGGCAAATGTCCGGGATTGGGAATATAAAATGCTTCTCTAAATGGGTGAGCTTGGATAAGAACCGCACCGTTTTTGTGCATTATTTCTACAAATTCCTCAAGTGAGCAGTTTTGCAGCTCAGGGTTATCATAAAGGATTTTTGGAGTTATGCCATAGCATAGAAGCTCAAGTCCTGGGACAACCGCCTCCTCAATGCCAAAAATTATGTCTAGGTCATACTTTCTTGCTTCCTCTAAGCATTCATTATAATCCTTTTCGTAGGCTGATACAAAATCATTCCACGAGAGGCTACGATCTATGCCTGAATTGCCGTGATAGAAATGATTTGTTAACGCTGTTCCCTGATAGCCGTTTTCGTGCAGTGATTGGCATAGCTCCTTAGGTGACATTTGACCACAGGCTGAGCAAGGAGCTGTGTGGATATGCATTTGATATTTATACTTTTTCATAATGTTTTCCTTTTATAGTTATATAAATAAATTATACAACTTATATGTGACAATGTCAATTGCAGAAAGAAGAAAAATCTAGATTTTCCCACATCGAAAGCTTTACTGCTACTGCTATCGCAAAAGCTCCGCTTTTGTATAAATTTAATCCATATTGCTTTTGGTTTAATTGACTTATTAAAAATTGTATGATATAATTGTTTCGATTTAATTAGGCTTAGAGGTTAAATGATTTATGAAATCAAAAAATAAAAGAAAGAAAAAAAGAAACGCTAATACTGCCAATATCGGCATTTGGGTGTTTTTAGGAATAATTTTGCTTATTTTACCAATGCTTGCGCTTATGACAACAAATATAATTTTAGATGCTCCCGACAGTGCTTGGATTGTAATCGGATACATAGGCTCTTTTATAATCGGAATAGGGTTATTTAATTTAATAATGATATTTGCTAAATCATCATTAGGTGGAGGATTTTCACTTGTTTTGGTGCTTATAGGTAGTGCTTTAATTGCGATTAGTGAATTATTGGTGTTTAATTCTCATTTATTCAATGAAAATTTGGTAAATTATTATTTTGTATCAATGATATTTATTATTGCAACTCTTATTTTTTATGCATTTTTTAGAGGCAGTGTAAATTTTTATTTACAAGGCTGCAAGAAAATCAGTAAAACTAACATTAACAAGCATAAAAAGGGTAAACGAAATTATTGGTGGTATGAAGCATTGCATAAAGAATTTGGAATTGACAAAATATATTATTTGAATAAGATATACACTATTTTGTTTTTTATTACTTTTTCTTTACATTTCATTTTTGGATTTTTTAAGATAACCTCCTTAATTACTTGTACATTAAGTATAATTCTTTATATTCTTTCTGCTGTTATGTGGCTTTTTACCAGCATACAAAACAATATTGAGGAGCATGGCCATGCTTTTGTATTATTTGCTCAAAGAAAAAATAAAGGAATAGATTCATTTATTTTTGACTTGCTTACAATGCTTTTCTTTTTTGGTGTAGCATACGCACATATAATAATAACTATTGGTCTTTGGAAATAAAAACAGCACTCAATCAACATTGCTTGATTAAGTGCTGTTTTTTATTAAAATGTTACTGTTTCGCCTGGTTTGATAACATATTTTTTGGAGTTATGAAGCATATAAACAGGGAGTGCAGATGGGTTATATACCTTAGATGCGTCTTGTGAGTAAACAAGGCTACGGAATGCCTGTACATATTCATAAATTTCAATATTGGTTGCATACCATGTATCCTCACGGTTTGCTACCATTGAAACAAAGCCCTCCATACGGAGCCAGTCCTCTTCTGTTCTGAATTCGTATGAGTGTCCCCATACATAGAATAGCCAGCCTGTATATTTGAAGCGCTCTAGGCTTGGTGAGCCTGCTACAAATTTTTCTGCAAGCGCAAAAAGCTTATCGTCTGCGTGGTGGCAGGTTGCAGGCATTCTTAGCCAGTCGTAGGTTACATCAAAATTATGTGTTGAATGAACTGTTCTTGAATATTTAATTCCTGCTTTTTCACAGATTTCAACAACCTCGTCGCTATATGTGCCGAATGGGTACGCCATACCTTGCACAATTGTGTCGGATAGTGCTTCAAGGCTTGCTTTATCCTCAGTTATTTCCCAGGTAATAAGATTGCTTGGTAAAAGCTCCAGGCGAGGGTGTGTAACTGTATGAACAGCAACCTCGTGTCCCTTATATAAGTCCTTAACCTCGGTTCTTGAAATGTTATCTTCTTTTCCATTTTCTGAAAATATTGCACTGTTTAGGTTAAATGTGCCCTTTACATTATATTTGTTAAATAGCGCTACTAGGTCTCTATCCTTAATGTTTCCGTCATCGTAGCTGAAGGTTAATGCTTTTTCCTTCCAATTTGGATAACACATAAAATTGTTTGTCATAATTTGTTCCTTTCTTTGACAATCCCTCAGTCAGCTTCGCTGACAGCTCCCTTTACACAAAGGAGCCTTTATATACCTTCAGTTTTGAAAGCACATAAAATTGTTTGTCATAATTTGTTTCTTTCTTTTTTACGGGACGTCGAGGGCACCATCCCCTACAAGCTTGCTAATTGTTAATTAGTGCTACGCTCGCCTAAGATATTGCGATATTTTTGGTAGAAGCTTTCAAAATAGTCGTTATCAAGTGCTTCTCTGATTTTTTCCATAAGGTTGTTATAGAAATAGAGGTTATGGAGCACACATAGACGCATTCCAAGTGTTTCCTTGGCTTTGATTAGGTGTCTTATATATGCTCTTGAATAATGCTTACAAGCAGGACACTCGCAATTTTCGTCTATTGGGCGAGAATCGTCACGGTACTTCTCGTTCATTATGTTCATTTTACCGTGCCAAGTAAAGAGGTTGCCGTGTCTTGCATTTCTTGATGGCATTACACAATCAAAGAAATCTATGCCACGGTGTACTGCCTCAAGGATATTACAAGGCGTGCCTACACCCATTAGGTATCTTGGCTTATTTTCGGGCATATGAGGCTCAACGATGTCGATTATGCGATACATTTCCTCAGTTTCCTCGCCTACGGCAAGACCGCCTATTGCGTATCCGTCAAGGTCTAGCTCAGCTATTTTCTGCATATGCTTAATTCTTAAATCCTCATAGGTGCTTCCTTGATTGATACCAAAAAGCATTTGATGCTTGTTTATAGTATCCGGTAATGAATTAAGTCTATCCAGCTCCACCTTACAGCGCTTTAGCCATCTTACAGTGCGGTCACAGGACTGCTTTGTATAGTCGTATTTGGCAGGGTTTTCAATACATTCGTCAAATGCCATAGCTATTGTAGAGCCCAGGTTTGACTGAATTTGCATTGATTCCTCAGGGCCCATAAATATACGCTTACCATCAATATGAGATGCGAATTTTACACCCTCCTCGGTGATTTTGCGTAACTGTGCAAGTGAAAACACTTGGAATCCACCACTGTCTGTTAAAATTGGCTTATCCCAATTCATAAACTTATGAAGTCCACCTAAGTCGTGAATTAGCTTATCTCCCGGACGAATGTGTAGGTGATAGGTATTTGATAGCTCAACCTGACATTTTACATCCTTTAAGTCCATTGAGGATATACCGCCCTTGATTGCGGCACAGGTGCCTACATTCATAAATACAGGTGTTTGTATCGTTCCGTGTACAGTTTCAAAGGTACAGCGTCTTGCTCTGCCATCTTTTTTAAGTATCTTTAGCATTATATATTATTTAATCCTTTCAAATTCCTTTTCGAGAAAATGCTTTGTTATTTCAAAGGCTACGGGGCGACCGTGTGGACAATATTTGATGTTGTCAAGAGTTAAGGTTCTTTCAACAATCCATTTTATATGGGCGCTATCGTAAATTCTGCCTGCCTTAATTGCTGCCTTACAGGATGCTTGGTATAAAGCCTTCTCAAACTTTTCATATCTTGATTTGCCTGCCTCCACGCCCTGTGTAAGACGGGATACGAGAGTTAAAAATGCGTCCTCGCCACATCCAACCTCAATTTCCGAGGGTAGCTCGTCAAGGCTTGCGCATTTTTCCTTTAGCGTAAAGCCAAAGCCTGTTTTTCTTATTTCCTCGTTATATTCATTTAAAGCGCCCATTTCCTCGCTTGTTAAGCTTACCTCTATTGGTATAAGCAGCATTTGAGAGGACGGGGTGGCTTCATTAATTTTCTTTTTTAAATCCTCAAAAATAATTCTTTCGTGGGCTGCGTGCTTATCTATTAAATATAGAATTTCGCCCAGCTCAACTATTACATAGGAATTAAATGCTTCGCCTATTATTTTATAGTCCGGAATTATTTTTTCTTCTTTTACTTCCTGCTTGATTTCTTCCTTTGGCGCTTCCTCTTGCATATTAAATAGCTCAAAGGAATTTGACACCTTTAGTGTTGGTGTGGCATCGTATTTTTTAAGAAAATCCGGTACAAAATCATCTTCCCTAGGCAGCTCAATTTTTGTTACCTTCTTTTCCTCTTGCTTAGGCTCAATTTTCGGTTGAATATAGGATATTGTTTTATCCTTATTTTCTGTGCCTATGTTACCATTTGTATCAAATACGATTTTTTCATTTTTTGGTGCTTCCTTATCGTATGCCTTAAACGGTGTATTAGCAACACTTTCCTTTGGCTCATTATAAAGCGTTGGGCGCTCTATACCTGTTGCAAGAGCTGTACGCACCGCGTAATATATTGCATCGAAAATTACCTGCTCGTTTGAGAATTTAACCTCTAGCTTTGAGGGGTGAACATTAACATCGACATAAAGTGGGTCAATTTCCACATTTATTACGCATACGGGAAATTTATCTGATGGGATATAGGATTCAAAGGCTTGCTCTAGAGCCTTTGCCATAACTCCACTTCTTATATAGCGAGAGTTTATGTAAAATATTTCAAGGTTTCTGTTGCTTCTATTTAAATTTGGTGAGGAAATAAAGCCCTCAACCTTAATGCCTGCTTTCTGTCTTGATACCTTGATTGTTTTCTTGGCTACATCGCTTCCTAAAATTGCATAGATTGCATTTTGTGTATTATTATCGCCTGAGGTTATAAATTTAACCTCGCCATCAATTATGTATTTAAAGGAAATGTCAGGGCGTGACATTGCTACCTTTTCAACAATTGATGTTATATATGACGCTTCTGTAGCATCTCTTTTTAAAAATTTCTTTCTTGCAGGGACATTATAGAATAAATCCTCAACAATTACAGTTGTTCCATCTTGACAGCCTGCTTTTATGTGATTCAGAACCTGTCCTGCGTGGGCTTCAAGCATAGCGCCCATTTCACAATTCTGTGTTTTTGATAAAATTCTTATTTTGGAAACTGATGATATAGCAGCAAGGGCTTCGCCTCTGAAGCCTAGTGTTATTATGCTGTCAAGGTCGGAGGCTTCCTTGATTTTGCTTGTTGCGTGGCGTAAAAGTGCAGTTGGCAAATCATCATATTCTATACCACAGCCATTATCGGCAATTCTTATAAAGGACGTGCCACCGTTTTTGATTTCTACTGTGATTTTGTCAGCTCCTGAGTCGATTGCGTTTTCAAGGAGCTCCTTTACAACAGACGAAGGACGGTCAACAACCTCGCCTGCGGCTATTAAATTGGCTATATCAAAGCCTAATACATTAATTTTTCCCATTATTGACCTTCCTTTCCTTTCTAATTACACCTCATCAGTCGCTAAAGCGACAGCTTCCCCTAAAGTGGAAGCCTGCTGACTGCTAGCGGCTGACAGCTAACGGCTAAAATAATTTTTTAAGCTCGAATATAAAGTTCATAGCTTCGATTGGGGTAAGGGTGTTTAGGTCTACCTTTTTAATTCTGTCGGCTGCCTCGTAAACACTCATATCCTCAAAGGACATTTCCATACCTATCTCGGTTGTTTTTGCTTTTGGCGCTTTTTCGGTAACTACTCCGTTTTCAATCATTTCGGCAAGGACAGCCTTTGCGCGCTTTACAACCTCGGTTGGCACGCCTGCCAGCTTGGCAACCTCGATACCGTAGCTATCGTCAGTTGGTCCTTTAACGATTTTGCGAAGGAATATAATGTCCTCGCCACGCTTTTTGGCTGCGATATTATAGTTTACAATACCGTTTGAGCCATTTTCAAGTGAGGTAAGCTCGTGATAGTGGGTTGCAAACATTGCTTTAGCGCCGATTTTTTTGCCTGCTGTATATTCTGCAATTGCTCTTGCGATGCTCATACCGTCGTAGGTTGATGTGCCTCTGCCTATTTCGTCGTAGATAATAAAGCTCTTTTTGGTTGCATTTTCAAGAATATATGCAACCTCGTTCATTTCAAGCATAAAGGTTGATTGACCTGATGCTAAATCGTCTGATGCGCCTACTCTTGTAAACAGCTTATCTACAATGCCTATTCTTGCTTGCTTTGCAGGAACATATGAGCCAATTTGCGCCATTAAAACTATTAACGCGCTTTGACGCATATATGTTGATTTACCTGCCATATTTGGTCCTGTGATAAGCGCCAGACGGTCAGTTGTAGTGTTCAGGTAGGTATCGTTTGGTACAAAATAGCTATCCTTTACAAATTGCTCAACAACAGGGTGACGACCGTCCTTAATGTCAATTACATCGCTATAATCAACCTCAGGGCAGGTGTAATTATTTTTAATTGCTACCTCGGCAAGTGAAATATATGTATCAAGACGAGCTAGCATGTTTGCTGATTTTTGAACTCGCTTAAGATTTTCTTCAAGCTTGCTTCTTAACTGTACAAAAAGCTCATATTCCAGATTGCAAAGCTTATCGTTTGCGCCTAAAACTGTGGCTTCCATATTTTTTAAATCCTCTGTTATATATCTTTCGCAGTTGGATAGAGTTTGCTTTCTTATATATCTATCCGGTACTTGAGAAATTAAGGATTTTGTTACCTCTATATAATATCCGAAAACTCGGTTATAGCCTATTTTAAGTGTTTTAATTCCTGTTGCGCTTCTTTCTGCCTCTTCGATTTTTTCAATCCAGCCCTTACCGTCGCTCATTACGCTTCGTAGATAGTCAACCTCTTTGCTGTAGCCGTCCTTGACCATTCCACCCTCTCTTATGGAAAATGGCGGTAAATCTACCAGCATATCGTCAATAAGAGTAAAGATGTCCGTCAGGTCGTCAAGGTTATCTCTTATTTCGTTTAGCTCCTTATCGTTTACTGTAAAGAGTAGATTTTTAATTTCAGGAATTACTTTAATTGTTGATGCAACTGCTCTTGCATCCTTTCCGTTTGCTGTGCCATATACTACCTTAGTCATAAGTCTTTCAAGGTCAAGTACATTTGATAAAAGCCTTGAAATTTCGTCTCTTAAGACCATATTGGAATAAAATGTAGTTATAGCGCCTTGACGAGCTATGATTTTCTTAACATCAATTAGTGGATGCTCAACAAAATGGCGTAGCATTCTTGCGCCCATTGATGTTTTTGTTTTATCAAGAACCCAGTAAAGGCTTCCGCGCTTTTCCTTGGTCCTCATAGATTCGCATAGCTCTAGGTTGCGGCGGGTATTTAAATCCATTTCAAGATACTGTCCCTCGCCGTAAACATTAATATTGTTGATATATGAAATATCTGTTTTTTGTGTTTTTAGTATGTACTCTAAAATTGCGCCTATTGCACAAATTAAATGGTTATCAGAGCCATATTTATTTAAAAATTCCTCGCCGAATTGTGCGTTTACTCTGTCCTTGCACTCGGACTCGTTAAAATATTCTACCATTTCAAAGCCACAAAGCGCGCCTATTCTTGATTTTGCAAATTCCTGAATATAGCCACCCGCAAGCTTTGGTAGATTTGTTATAATTTCTTTGGGAGAGTATGTGCCAAGCTCATTTAAGAGCTTAGCTTGCTCCTTTTCTATGCTTGTTGCGTAAATTTCGCCTGTTGAAACATCGGCAAAGCATACGCCTACATATGCACCCTCAAAATAGAGGGCAGATAGATAGTTGTTTTTATTTTCAGTTAAAAGATTGGTTTCAATAACCGTGCCCGGAGTGATTTCTCTTACAACCTCACGCCTTACAATACCCTTTGCCTGTGAGGGATCCTCCATTTGCTCACATATTGCAACCTTATAGCCCTTGGAAATAAGCTTACCAATGTAGCCCTCGCAGCTATGGTAAGGCACGCCACACATTGGCGCTCTTTCCTTTTCGCCGCAATCTCTTCCTGTTAAGGTTAGCTCTAGCTCTCTTGATGCAGTTATAGCATCATCAAAGAACATTTCATAAAAATCTCCAAGACGGTAAAACAATATAAAATCCTTATATTGCTTTTTTATCTCGAGATATTGTAGCATCATTTGAGTCATATTGTTTTACCCTCCGAAAATTCTAAAAATTAAATATTAGTGGTGATGTCCACAGTCTGAGCCACAGGAGCTACAGTCGTGTGTGCATGGGCGAACTCCTGTAATATTAAATTCGATTTCGCCATTAACCTCTTGCATAAGCGCGTTAACAGCCTCGTTTGCCTCGTTAAGAGCTACGAAAACATCCTTTTCTGTTACTTCCTTAACGATAGCGTCAAGTCTTGCCTCGATAGACTCGATAATAGCCGGATCAACCTGCTCCTTTTTGTATTCCTCAGCTAAAGCTGTTTGTTGAACATTGTATTCAAGCATAAGCTTTTGTAGGTCCTCGTCCTTTTCGTAAGCCTCTCTTGCCTCGTTCATTTTTACGATTCTTTCGTCTGCCTTAATAGCCTGTCCAAGCTGAGCAGCAAGCTCCATAATTGTCATAATTTTATTCTCCTTTTAATTTAATCTTTATATATTTCACCGTACAGTGCAAAGGTATCTGTACGACTGATCTTTAACGTAATAAACTGTCCTGTATAATCCTTGTCGCTTTCAAAGTGGACTATTTTGCCACCCTCTGTGCGTGAGGTATATACGCTTTCGTTGTTTTTGCTTTTTCCGTCCACCAGCACGCGAAGGATTTTACCCATATATTTCGCATTTAGCTCATGGGCAATTTCGTTTTGTACCTCACATAGACGGTCGTACCTTTTATGCTTTATTTCCTCGGAAATATGGTCCTCCATTTTATCGGCAGGTGTTCCCTTTCTTCGTGAATAAATAAAGCTAAAGATTGAGTCATATTTTACTTTTTTAATAATTTCAATTGTTTTCTCAAAATCCTCGTCTGTTTCCCCAGGGAAGCCTACAATAATATCGGTGGTTAATACCATATCCTCTCTATTTTCGCGTAATTTGTCTATTATTGAGAGATATCTTTCGGTATCATAGTGACGGTTCATTTTTTTAAGAATCGCATCAGAGCCGGACTGTAACGGTAGATGGAAGCAGTTTGCGCAGTGCGGATTATTTTTAAGTGCTTCTATCATTTTGTCAGATGCGTCCTTAGGATGTGAGGTCATTAGGTGGATAAGGAAATCGCCATCTATTTTTGCAATTTCGTTAAGCAAATCTGCAATAGTCGGACTTCCCTCTAAATCCTTACCATAGGAATTTACATTTTGACCAAGCAAGGTTATATCGTGATAGCCCTCGCTAGCCAGCCCTCTAATTTCCTCTAATATATCGGACATTTTACGGCTTCTTTCTCTGCCTCTTACATATGGCACAATACAATATGTACAGAAATTATTACAGCCATACATTATACTTACCCAAGCCTTATAATTGCTTTCACGCACAACAGGAATACCCTCGGCAATTTCCGGGGCTTGTGGGTCGATTGTAAATAATCTTTTGCCCTTATTTAGTGCGTTTGATACATATTCAGGCAAACGATACATAGTGCCTGTGCCAAATACGAAATCTACATAATGGTAGGAATGCTTAAAATGCTCTATTCTATGCTCCTGTGCAGTCATACAACCGCATACACCTATAATAAGGTCGGGATTTTTAGTTTTATAATGCTTATATCTGCCTACAATTGAGAGCGCTCGTCTTTCGGCATGCTCTCTTATTGCACAGGTATTTACAAGCAGTAAATCTGCCTCGTCCTCCTTATAGGTAATTTCATAGCCCAGGCTTTTTAAAATGCCTCTCATTCTTTCGCTATCTGCCTCGTTTTGCTGACAGCCAAGAGTAAAAACGCAAGCCTTTAGTCCCTTGCCCTCAATTTGAGCGCGTACATTATCTATAAAGAGCCCCTGCTTTTTCATTTCTTCAATACTTACAAAGCTCATATTTTTCCTCATTAAATATTTATCTAATCAATTTTATCATATTTTTATTAAATATTCAAGTTTTTTTATAATATATATTATAAATTTTATTTCCGCATTTTTTATCTTGATTTTTATTGTCGCATATGATATAATAAGCACGGTAATAAAATATTTATTACTTACAATGCTTGAAAGGAGTTTTAACATGGCAAACAATTCTTTAACAGCTCAATATGAGGCACTACCAAAGATCGTTAAAGTTCTTATTCAATTGCTTCTTGGCGCTGTAGTTGGCGGTATTTATCGTATTGTTCGTTTCCTTGAAACAAAGAATGTTGTAACACTTGTAGTTGGTATTCTTGTTCTTTGCACAGGTATCGGTAACCTAATTGCTTGGATAGTTGACCTTCTAACTGAAATTACAAGTAACAGAATTACAGTTTTAGCTGACTAATTTTAATACATAAAATGCTCCTCAAAAGAGGAGCATTTTTGTTATTCGTTTTCGGCATCAACTAATTCGTCGTATACCTTAAATACATCGTCGATAATTTTTTCGTCTGTAACAAGCACTAATGCTTCCTGCTCTGTTTCCTCAATTTCTAATGCTTCAATTGAAAAAACAAGTCCCTCGTTCTCGCCAAGTCCCTCCATTGGCTTAATAGGCTTCAAAATTGCATAGGTTTTATCCTTTAGGGGAATTAGCGCGATTTGCTCAAATGCGATTGCTTCTCCTTTTTCATTATATAATAAAATAGGGTCACAATTTTCCTCGTCGTAAAGTGCGTCGATTGGGTTTTGATATTCGTTACTCATATTTTCTCTCCCTTCCTTTTTTATAATTATAAGATATTTTCATTTTTCTGTCAATAAATTTTGAATTATTTAATATAAATATATTGAAGGTGGTGAATTTATGAAAAAGGTTAAGCCTTATATTTTTTCAATTTTAATTTCATTAGGTGTCGGTATTGTATCCAGCTTGCTTACTATGGATAATATGAGAATATACAGTGAGGTAAATACTCCTCCCTTATCTCCTCCGTCTATTCTTTTCCCTATTGTTTGGACCATATTATTTGTGCTAATGGGAATTAGCGCGGCTATGATTTACACAAGCGACAATGCAAGCGCAGGTGAAAAGAAAAAAGCATTATATGTGTATGCGGTAAGCTTATTTTTCAATTTTACCTGGAGCTTGATTTTCTTTAATTTAAGAAAATTTTTATTTGCGTTTATTTGGCTTGTTGCTTTATTTGTATTGATACTTAAAACTATTGTAGAATACTATAAAATTAACAAGGTGGCATCATATTTACAAATCCCCTATGCTGTATGGGTTGCATTTGCCGGATATTTAAATTTCGGAATATACTTATTAAATAAATGAAAAACGACAAGCCAAAGCTTGTCGTTTTTTGGTGCGAGAAACGGGACTTGAACCCGTACGGTTGCCCACACGCCCCTCAAACGTGCGCGTCTGCCGATTCCGCCACTCTCGCATATAGTGGTCTTTTAACCTTGCTTGACTATTATACTAAAACAAACTTGTTTTGTCAAGACCTTTTTTGTAATTTTTTTAATTTATTTTTATTTTATTAACCTTTTATTGCAATTTGTTTAAATTTGTGGTATTGTATCATATGAGAACACTTAAAGGAATTCATATATTATGAAAAAAGACTTAAAAGCAAAGCTGATAAATAGAAAAATTAAAAAGCCGAATGTTTTACTTATGACAATCGTTATGTGGCTACTGGGTATGCTAAATAAATTGTATAAGGTAAGATTTAGCTATGACTATGACCATAAGGCACTGAAGGGACAGCCAACTATTTTGCTTTCCTCACACGCATCAAGGCTTGAATTTATATATACGCTTTACGGATTTAAGCGTAAGGATATAAATATGGTATGCGGTTATCAAAATATATTAAAAAGAGGTATATATCGCTTTTTTATTTGGTTAGGCGTTATATCCAAATACTTATATCAGCCCGACCTTGTGTGTGTAAAGAGCATGCTTAAGGTTTTAAAGCGAAACGGCGCGCTTGGACTTTTTCCTGAAGGAATTCAGTCTGCAAGCGGAAGCACACATCCTATAAATCCTGCAACTGCACAATTTATTAAAAGAAGCCGTGCTAATATTGTGGTAGCTACCTCTAAGGGTGCATATTTAGCTACAAACAGATATTCAAGTGATCGCAAAAAGGGATATATCAGCATTTCCTATTCTTTGCTTTTTACGCCTCAAATGCTAGAGGAGCTTAGTGAAGAGCAAATTTATAATATGATTTTTGAAAAAATCAGCTATAACGATTTTGAATTCAATAAGACGGCACGCAATAAATATGTTGGTAAGAAGCCAAATGCGTATGGAATTGATAAAATACTTTACAAATGCCCTGCTTGCAAGGAAGAACACACATTATATGTTGATAATGATACCGTAATATGCAAGGCCTGTGATTTCAAGGTAAAAATAAACGAATATTACGATTTAATAAATATAAGTGGCAAGGAAGCGCCCGTCAATATAGATGAGTGGTATAAATGGCAGCGCAGATGTGTTTCTAAGGAAATAAAGGACGATAATTTCAAGCTGGAGCTAAGTGGCAGCTTATGCACACTAAGGCTTGATAAATTAAGAAAAGAACCGAAAAACAGACAAATTTTATCCGTTGGCAATGTAAAATTGACAAATAAGGGGCTTTATTTTACAGGAATGCTTGATGGACATTGTGTTGATTTTAATTTTGATGCAAATTCAATATATTCACTTACCTTTTCTACAAAGGGATTTTTGGAATTTTATCACAACAACGATTATTTTATGATAATTCCGGATGATAAAAATAAGTGCTTAATAAAATGGACCTTAGCATCAGAGGAAATACATAATCTTTACGACAAAAGATGGGCAAATGCCTGCTTAGATGTTTACGATTATGATAAGGGAGAAATTTATGAGTAAAGAAAAAGAATTAGATGTAAAAGTAAAATTTGGACTTAAAAGCTTTATTACGGTTGTTACCATACTGCTTGTAGTTTTGCTTGTTGTTGGTATACTCACCTTTGTGATACCTGCCGGACAGTATACAATTTATACTACTGATATATCAAAGGCTGATAAGCCATTTTATCAATACACTACCGACGCTTCTCTTGATAAGCAAATTGTAATTGATTCATTCCGTGAGCTCACTGACGAGGAAAACACCTCTCGTCTTCCTGTGTGGCGCTGGTTACTCTCTCCATTTGAGGCATTGATTTTAGGAAGCAATAGCACCAACATGATAATGATTATTGCTCTTTTATTAGTGCTTGGCGGTACATTTAAGGTGCTTGAGGAAAGCGGTGGCTTAGTTTCCCTTGTAAGAGTAATTATGGTGAAGCTTCAGGCAAAGCGCTTTGCTGCGATTTGGGCAATTACCGCTGTTATTATGATTTTATCTGCTGTATTTGGTCTTCAGGAGCAATTACTTATTTTGTATCCTGTCTTTGCTATGCTATGCACGGCGCTTAACTGGTCAAGATTTACTGCTATTTCATTTGTTTTAATTTCATCAGGAGTTGGCTTTACTACAGCCATTACCAATCCGTTAACAATAGGAACTGCATCAATTGCTGCGGGTGTTAATGTAACTGACGGTATATGGTACAGAATTATTATTTTCTGTGTAATGTATGTAGTTACCTCTCTGTTTTTAACAGCATTGGCTAAGCGTGACGAAAGAAAGGCTACCGAAAAATTTGATGTTCAGGGCTTTGTAACAGTTTCTAAAGAGGAGCACGCTGAGGATGTTCGTAAATCAAAAATGATTATTGCGCTATTCTCTATTGCGCTATTATCGGTTATTATAACTACTGCAATAAAATCATTAAGATCACTTGCTATGGTATTTATGGCAGTTGCATTTATTGTAGGCACGGTTATTATAGGCAGAGTTTTACTAGGCTCATATAAGCGCCTTGGAAAGAGCTTTATAAAGGGAGTTAAGGATGTTCTCCCTTCAATCGTAATCATTATGATTGCATTTGGAATTACATATATAGCACAGCAGGGGAATATATTGCACACAATATTCTATTATTTCTATAATTCTGTAACAAATATTTCGCCATATCTTGCAGTTATCATTCTGTATGCATTCGTGCTTATTATTGAATTTTTCATTCCAAGCGCATCAGCTAAGGCTGTTTTGATTATTCCTATGCTTACACTTGCCCCAATAGATGGAATTAGCAAGACCGTTATTATACTAACATATTTATTTGCTGACGGATATACAAACGTTCTATATCCAACCTGCGGTACCTTGCTTGTTGGCTTAGGTCTTGCCAATGTAAGCTTTGCAGAATGGTTTAAGAAAACAATTCTATTCCAGCTTATCTTGTTCGGTATTTCTCTTGGATTTTTAATGCTAGCAGTATTTATTGGACTGTAGTATAGCATATTTTATCATTTTTTTAAAAACACAAAATAAAGGGGAGCAAACAATTCGATTCGTTTGCTCCCCTTTATTTTTAAGTGTATAAATCAGATAAGTGCTACGATAATTGCTGCAATTGAGCCTGCGAGCATTAAGCCTGCAAGAATACCGCAAAGAACTCTTGTTGCATTAACCTTAGCCTTCTTGCGATTAGTTTGCTTTTCCATCTCTTTAGTCCTCCAAATCTTCTATTTTAAGTTGTTTTTTTGCTATATTTTTGATTCATTAAAATGCCTGTTGCCGGTATCTTTAGCTTTCTATAAGACATTGCATCCGGATATTTCCTTGAATAATCGCCACATACCTCAGTAATTTTTTGTTTTTTCTTTAGATTCATTGCGAACACAGTTGTCCCTATTGAGGTTCTTGTTGTTTTTATAGGAATTAGTGACGGTCTAATTAAAATTGCCTTAGACTCTGAGTTTATAATTAAGATATGCTCATCGTCCTTGCCCTCCCATACTACACCAACAATTGGTGAAGCATCTGAAAATGCCTTTTTAAGCTTTTTACGAGCACCCTGTGTCGCATATTGGCTAGCCGGAACTCTTACAGCCTTACCGTTTTCAAACACAAAAATCACATTTTGATTTTCGTCAAAATTAGGATTTATCTTCATAAATACAGGCTTTTCATCATCATCGAACTTGAGCTTTTTAGGAACATATGTACCTATTTCTGATGCCTTTGATAGCTCAAAATCAGATATTTTCGCAAAGTAAAGCTGAGCCTTATTTGTAAAGAATATTACCTCGTCCTTGTTATTAACGTCGCCCTCAAAAACAAGCTCGTCGTCCTCCTTGATTTTCTGCTCTGAATTGACTCTTAGCGATTGCTGAGTAATTTTCTTTAGGTAGCCGTCCTTTGTATAGAATAGCTTAGCCACATAGTCCTCAATCATTATTTCCTTATCAAAGGTTGTGATTGAGCTGGCTTCAATAATTTCTGTTTTTCTTGGCTTAGCATATTTTTTCTTTATATTCATTAGCTGTTTAATGATTTGAGCCTTCATTTTCAGGTCGTCGCTTAAAATTTCCTTATAGAAGGCGATTTCCTTTCGTAGCTCCTCAATATCAGCTAATCTGTTTATAATATATTCTCTGTTAAGGTGACGGAGCTTAATGTCTGCAATATATTCTGCCTGCTCCTTATCCACATCAAAGCCTACCATTAGGTTTGGTACTACATCCTCGTCCTTTTCTGTTTCCTTAACGATTTTTACTGCCTTATCAATATCAAGTAGGATTTTGCCAAGACCAAGAAGCAAGTGAAGCTTTCCGCTTTTCTTGTCAAGCTCGAAGGTAAATTCTCTTGTTAAGCAATCCTTTCTAAAGCGAATCCACTCCACAAGAATACCTCTGATACCGAGCTGCTTTGGAACACCGTCAATTAAAACATTGAAGTTACAAGCGAAATTATCCTCCATTGGAGTAAACTTATAAAGCTTTTGCATTATCTGCTCAGGGTCTGTGCCCTTCTTCAAGTCGATTGCCAGCTTCAAGCCCTTAATATCGGTTTCGTCACGAACCTCATTAATTTCCTTTAGCTTACCTGCTTTATAAAGCTCGGATACTTCCTTCATTATAGCTTCAACTGTTGTTGAATATGGAATCTCGGTTATTTCAATACAGTTTGATTTTTCATCATATGTATATTTACCGCGAAGTCTAATTGGACCCTTACCAGTTTCGTAAACCCTTTTAATTTGCTCTCTATCGTAAACAACATAGCCACCGCCCGGAAAATCAGGTGCTTTTACGATTTCCATTAGCTTGTCTATATCTGTTCTTGGCGCTCTTAGGAGTGCTATTGTAGCATCACATATTTCGCCTAAATTAAAGGAACAAATGGATGAGGCAAGTCCTACTGCAATACCCATATTAGCTGATACTAATATATTTGGGAAGGTGGTTGGCAAAAGCCTCGGCTCTTTTAAGGTGCTATCGTAGTTATCCACCATATCAACTGCATTTTTATCAATGCCAGAAAAGATTTCTGTACAGAAGCTGTCAAGCTTTGCCTCGGTATATCTGGAGGCCGCAAAAGCCATATTACTGTATTGCTTACCGAACGAGCCCTTTGAGTCAACAAATGGATGTAAAAGCGCCTCATTACCTCTTGTAAGACGAACCATGGTTTCGTAAATTGAAGCATCGCCGTGTGGGTTTAGCTTCATTGTTTCACCAACGATATTGGCGCTTTTTGTTCTATGTCCTGTAAGCAGTCCCATTTTATACATAGTATAAAGCAATTTTCTGTGTGAGGGCTTAAAACCGTCAATTTCCGGAATTGCACGGGATACCATTACGCTGACTGCATAAGGCATATAGTTTGATTCAATCGTATCTGTGATAGGTTGAACAAATGGTTCTCTTTCTATATATTCTGTTTTTTCCTGTTTTTTCTTCGTCTTTGCCATTTATCCTCCTAATACTCTGTGCGCGCAGGCACGTATCATTCTGTTATAAATTGCTAGGGATTCTCCTTCATCGTATGGAAGGTGTGCATAGACAGTATCGACACATAGATCGTCTGCCCTGCGTAAAAGAATAAACAGTCTTTTAGTTTGTTCCTTTACATCGTCCTTTTTGCCGACCGGTAAAAGGTTTTTATTTTCAAGAAGCGAAATTTCCTCGTCATAGCACATTATTGCGCAATTTTCAGTTTTCTGCTTCTCTTTTGCTAATTCTATAAAGTTTATATTTTTATCATTAACCAAATATAAATTTGCCTTTGGTGCATAATGCTTATATTTCATTCCGGGGGATAAGGCGGTTTCGCCTTGCTTTAGCTCCTCTTTTACTGCTGAGGCTATTTTTACATTTGGACATATTTCCTTTAAGGCTTCAACGGTTATTGAGCCCGGGCGAAGCAGCATTATAGAATCATTTGTGATTGAAATTACGGTTGATTCTACACCAAATTTACATTCACCGCCATCTAAAATCATTGGAATTTTGCCATTCATATCATCATACACATGCTGTGCAGTGGTTGGTGATGGCTTTCCGGATGTATTAGCAGATGGGGCTGCAATTGGGATTTTAGCTATTTCTATAAGCTTATGTGCCACCTTATGCTCCGGGCATCTTACCGCCACTGTTTCAAGCCCTGCTGTTACCTCATAGGGTATTATATCGCGCTTAGGCATTATTACAGTAAGCGGGCCCGGCATAAAGCGTTTTGCCAGCTTATAGTATAGCTCATTTGTATATGCAATTTTCTCGGCATCCTCAGGCTTTGCTATATGTACAATTAACGGGTTGTCGCTTGGTCTGCCCTTTGCCTTAAAAATGTTAAGGCAGGCATTTTTATTAAGAGCATTTGCTCCTAATCCATATACGGTTTCCGTTGGAATTGCAACTAGCTCACCGTCGTTTAATAGCTTAGAAGCCTTTTCTAGCTCTAATATACTATTTTCATCTACCTTGAAAATTTCGGTTATCATTTTAGTTTCCGCCCTTTAGCTTTTCGGCAGCATCGGCTGTTGCCAGCTTTTCCAGCATTTCGCCAATATCGCCATTTAAAAATGCTTCAAGAGAATAAATTGTATAGCCAATTCTGTGGTCTGTTACACGGCTTTGCTGATAGTTATAGGTTCTGATTTTTTCACTTCTATCACCTGTACCGACCTGACTTTTTCTCTCTGATGCAATTTTATCATTTTGCTCACGAACCTTTATGTCGTAAAGCTTTGTTCTTAAAATCTTAAATGCCTTGTCCTTGTTTTTGAACTGGCTTCTTTCGTCCTGACATTCAACTACGATGCCCGTTGGCTTATGGATAAGACGGATAGCTGACTCGGTTTTGTTGACATGCTATCCGCCTGCGCCACTGGACTTACAGGTTTCAACAATTACATCGCCCATATTGAGCTCAACCTCAACATCCTCTGCCTCTGGCAATACTGCTACTGTAGCTGTTGATGTTTGTACTCTGCCCTGTGATTCAGTTTCAGGTACTCTTTGCACTCTATGAACGCCACTTTCAAACTTAAAGCGAGAATATGCACCCTCTCCGGAAATCATAAAGGTAACCTCCTTAAAGCCCTTTAAGCCTGTTTCGTTTGCGTTTGTAAGCTCAAATTTAAAGTTGTTAGCCTGTGCGTACATTGAGTACATTCTGTATAGGTCGTAAGCAAAGAGTGCTGCCTCCTCGCCTCCTGCGCCTGCACGAATTTCAACTACTACGTTCTTGTCGTCGTTAGGGTCCTTAGGTATGAGAAGAATTTTTAATTCCTCCTCGATTCCCTCTATTTTAGCCTTACAGTCCTTATATTCCTCAACAGCGATTTCGTACATCTCGCCCGTTTCCTCTTCCATAAGGATTTTCGCGCCCTCCATATCGCTTTGAGTCTTTTTGTACTCACGGTACTTTTCAATAATTGGAGTCAGGCTTTTATATTCCTTCATTAAAGAGGTAAAAAGATGTTGATTGGACACTGTTTCCGGGTCCTCAAGGCTTTTTTCTATTTCATTAAATCTATTTTCTGCTTCTAAAAGTTTATCAAACATATAATTCCTTATGCCTTTTTAACTAGGTGAATTGCAAAGCCTGCAATTTCTTCCTTTACATAGATAACCTTTAGGTTGCCCTTATCGTCGTAGCCAGCAGTTTCGTCGATAAACTCAATGCCCTGGCTTTCAAGATATGCTTTTGCTCTATCCGGGAAGTTTGTAGCTATTGCGATATGGCCGTTTGTGCCATAATACGGTGTGTGCATAAGCTCAAAATCTGAGCCACAGAAGGTTGACTTATTGCCCTCCTTATAATCAAGACCAAATAGTGTGCAAATAAGCTTTGCGCTCTTTGTTGCGCTTTCCTTATTTTCGCAGTTAATGCCAATATGAGCTAGCTTGAAGCCCAGCATTTTCATAACTGCACTCTTTGTAAGTCTTGTAATCTCCTCAAAGTTGCCTGCATCAATAAGTGCATCCTTAACCATAAAGCTACCGCCACAGGCGATAATTTTATTGAAGGATAGGTATGCAAGCATATTTTCCTCGTTAATGCCACCTGTTGGCATAAACTTTAGGCTACCGTAAGGAGCGCTCATAGACTTAATCATATTAAGTCCGCCTGCTGCCTCCGCCGGGAAGAATTTTACTGCCTTTAAGCCGAGCTCGAGAGCCTGCTCAACCTCGGAAGGTGTTGCGCAGCCCGGTAATACAGGCACGCCCTTTTCAAGACAGTGCTTTACTACTCTTGGGTTAAGACCCGGACTAACAATAAACTTTGAGCCTGCCTCGATTGCCTCGTCTGCTTGCTCCGGTGTTAAAATTGTACCTGCGCCTACGAGCATATCAGGAACTGCCTTTGTAATTTCTGCAATTGCTTCCTTAGCGCAAGCAGTTCTGAATGTTATTTCTGCACAGTTAAGTCCACCCGCCTTTAATGCCCTTGCAAGTGGAACTGCGTTTTCTACCTTTGTAATTTTTATAACCGGAACTAGTCCGAAATCGTGAAGCCTATCAAAAATGTCCTTCATTTTATTTTCCTCGCTATTATTTGCAGAAAGCTACGAGAGCCTTGTGTGTTTGGTATAGGTCGTTCTTAGAAATAACCTCTAAGGGTGCGTGCATTGAAAGAACAGCAACGCCTAGGTCAACTGTGTTGATATTTTGGTTAGCAATATACATAGCTACTGTTCCGCCACCGCCAACATCTATCTTACCAAGCTCGGCTGTTTGCCATACTACGCCTGCGTCCTTGAATATTCTTCTGATATGTCCTACATATTCTGCACTTGCATCGTTTGTGGAGCTCTTTCCACCACCGCCTGTGTACTTATTCATAACAACGCCACAGTTTACAATAGCGCTATTTCTCTTTTCAAATACCTCCGGGTACATTGGGTCATAGCCTGCGCTAACATCGGCAGATAGGCACATTGAATTTGCTCTTACAACATTTGGATTACCACCAAGATTTGTTGAAATTTCCTCAATTAAGTCAACGATTAGACGGCACTTCATACCGCTTACACCCTCTGAGCCGATTTCTTCCTTGTCTGCAAGGATACACATAATTGTGTGCTCGCTATTCTTACATTCCATAATAGCTGTAAGTGATGGGTATGAGCATACTCTGTCGTCGTGTCCGTATGCAGCAATCATAGAACGGTCAAGACCGAGGTCTCTTGCCTTGCCTGCCGGAACGGCTGTTAGCTCTGCGCTTACAAAATCGCTTTCTGTAATGCCATATCTATCGTTAAGAATCTTTAGCATATTGAATTTAACCTTATCCTCTGTAGCGCCGTCAAGTGGCTCTGAGCCGATTAAGAGATTAAGGCTTTCACCTGCGTGAGCTGTGCCAAGTGGCTTTTGTGATTGCTCTCTTGCAAGATGTGGGAGAAGGTCAGTAATGCAGAATACCGGATCGTTTTCGTCCTCACCGATTGTGATTTCTACATTTTCGCCATCAACAGTTGAAACTACACCGTGTAGTGCTAGTGGAATTGTAACCCATTGATACTTTCTGATACCACCGTAGTAGTGTGTCTTTAGGTAAGCAAAGCCCTCATTTTCAAACATTGGGTGTTGCTTAAGGTCAAGACGAGGTGAATCGATATGAGCTGCGCAAATTCTGATACCCTTTTCGATGTCCTCTGTGCCTGCAACAAATGCAAATAGGCTCTTATCTCTATTGTTTAGGTAATATTTGTTACCCTTTTCGATTTTTTCGCCGAGCTTATATTCCTTAAAGCCCTCCTTGGAAAGCATCTTAATAGCTTCCTTAACTGCTTCTCTTTCTGTTTTTGCATTGTCAAGGAATGATTTATAGCCCTCAGCATATTCGCTTACTGCCTTTGCTTCCTTTTCTGTTGCTACATCAAAAGCATTTTCCTTTTTGTAAAATAGCTTTTCCTTTAGCTTCTTTAGTTCTTTCTTGTCCATAATATATACTCCTTTTTTATTTTAAACTAATTTAATTTCGCTATTATTTCCGCAATTTGCTTTTCTATATCTGCGCCCTCGGAATTATCAATCTCGTAGGTGCATTTTTCTCTTAAAATATCGTCACTTAATTGATTGCTTATGCGAGCCCTTGCCTTTTCTTCTGTTATATTATCACGGTTTACTATTCTTTTTAGCTTTAATTCTATGGGGGCAGTTACGCATATTGTAATATCGCACAGCTTATCAAAGCCACTTTCAAATAGCACGGGTGCATCTATCAAAGCTCCTCGATAGCCACTTTGCTCACATTCATTTATTATTCTTTCAGTTTCAATTTGTATGTGAAAATGAGTAATTTCGTTCAGCTTATTTAATCTTTCCTTAGAATTTTTGCCCTCGAATACACTTTTTGAAAGCTCTTTTCTATTAAGGCTTCCGTCGGGGTTTAATATGCTATCACCAAAATATTCTCGTAGCTCCATAACGCATTTTGATTTTGGTGTTGCTAAATCTCTATACACTCTATCAGTATCAATCCATTTAAAGCCGTAGGTTGAAAAAAGCTTACATACATAGCCCTTGCCTGAGCCACTCGAGCCACATATTCCAATTCTAATCATTAATTGTCACCTCTTTTTTAAGGGTGTCGGATAGGTATGCTTTTTCAAGCACTAATTGAACATAAGCTCCGTCCTCAAAGGAGATTGATGGCTCTTTATTATTCACTACTGAGTCAACAAAGGAATAGTAATTGCCAAGGTGTCCTCGTAGCCAACCGATTGGTGCTTTAATACCCGGGAATATACCAGCGGGCTGTGGGTATCTATTTACACATTCAATTTGTGTATAGCCTCTTTCTCCGCCATATTGTCCGTCAGCGCTATCACAGGAATAAAATTCAAGGAAATTAGGATTCATTAAATTAAAGCGAATGCTTCCCTTATCGCCATGAATTTCAAAGGAAAGGTCGTCGTTTGAGCCTGTTGTGATTTTACTAACTGTTATAGTGCCAGCTGCTCCGTTTTCAAGAGCTGCCAGCATATAAAATGCTTCGTCTGCGTTGGTTTGCCATTTTTCACCGTTTACACCTGTTCTTACAGGAAATGCGATTTGGCTTTTACCAATTACGCTTTTGAAATTTCCACAAAGGTAATAAATAAGGTCGGTTATATGTGAGCCTAAATCAAGCAGCACGCCACCGCCGCAAATATCCTTGTCCTGCTTCCAGCCTGTTTTATTTACATCAAGAGCGCTTGAATGGTGATATGCACCGTTAAAGGACAAAATGCGTCCTAGCTTGCCCTCGCTAATTAGCTCCTTTGCTTTTAAAACCGGAGATAAAAAGCGATTGTTAAACACCATATGGCATTTTACATTATGCTTTTTTGCAAGGTCGCTTAGCTCCTTAGCCTGCTCATAATTTATTGCAAGGGGCTTTTCACAGTAAATATGCTTGCCTGCCAATATTGCTTTTTTTGCAGTTTCGTAATGATAAATATTAGGAGTACAAATATCAACTGCATCTATTGTGCTATCGTAAATAATGTCATCCTCGTTATTTGTATAGCCATCTATATTAAACTGTTCGCTTGCTTTTTTTGCAGTTTCAATGCTTTTTGTACATACAGACACAATTTCAGCATTATAGTCATTACCAAAGAAGTATTTAAGATTGTTGACACAGTATAGGTGCGTTTTTCCCATAGAGCCGAAGCCTAAAAGTCCTATTCTCATAAATATCTCCTTTAATCCCAGCATATTTTCATTATATTATAACACTAAAATATATTTTTTGCAATAGATTATAAAAAATAAATAAAACAAATGCCCTGTGATGGCAGGGCATTTATGCTTAATAATTGAAATTAAAGTGTGCTAGAGCAAGTCCTGTATTTGATTTGTTCAAATAACTACTTAAGCTTTCCATAGTTAAAGTGTACATTAAGAAATATACCTGTCTCATATTTTCAGCAGGGACTTTATCGGTATCTGTATATCTAAATGTGACAATATTGAATAGAGCCTCATAATCGGCTTCGTATGACTTAGCTGGGCTCTTAGCATTTACAGCGGACTCTATTCCATACTGACCTAAGCTAATATCATAAAGCGTAAACAAGTATTGCTCTCTAACTCCGCTTAACACAAGCTCAGTTGTATATAAACGCTTTCCGTTTTTGACAATATGTGTTCTGATTGTAACGGTTTCCTTTTCGCTATCGGCAATAAAATAGGTATCTGTGCCTACATTGTCGGCAGTTTCCGGGGTATTGGTGTATATAATGTATTGGTCATTGGATACCGATTGTGCATTTAGCATTATATTGAGATATAGTAGTTCAAATGCATTTTCGCTGATTGTTTTATTGTAAAGAGCGGACGGTGTGATTGCATTTTCAGTATTCAAATTAGTGATTTGCTTAGCCATAACAGCAAAGTTTAGACTTTGAGAATCGGTAACGGTCATAGTATTTATACCGATTACCTGCCCCTTGTTGTTGAGTAACGGTCCGCCACTATTACCCGATGAAATAGGCGCTGTAAAGGCAATACATTCGTTTCCTGAAACCTTCTTGCTAGGATTGGAAACTATACCTGAGCTAAAGATGTTATCTATACCCATAGGGCTTCCTAATGTATACACAGTGTCACCTGTTTTAACCTCATCAGTTGACAGCTCTAAGTGTGAGGTATTAGTTAAATTTATTTGAATTACAGCCACGTCACGAGCTGAATTATAGCCTAAAACAGTTGTTACATTGTGAGTAGAATTGTCATAATACAATACTGCCTTTAAGGAATATGCGCCTTGAATTACATGATAATTTGTTGCAATTTTACCATCGTTACTAATAAAAAAGCCTGAGCCAAGAGAAAATCTTTTTCCGTTTTTATCATATGCATCAATTCTTACCATAGCCTTTGAGGCTAGCTCGTAAATTTCTGATGCGCTTAGCTCCTCAATCACCTCAATTTTAGGCACATAGTCGTCCTTTTTTGAAAAATCGCATATTTTACAGGTATATGTTGTATAGCCCTCTGCGCTTATGGTAGGTGGGGTTACTTCACTAAAAAAATCGTGCTCCTCTGTAACCGCCAGCACTCTTGTTTCAAGGTCAATGCCACAGGTGTTGCAAAACAGCTTTTCCTCGCCTGTATTCTTACAGGTAGGTGCTTTTGTTGTTTTCCATTCACCGCTTACATGTCCTAGCTTTGTAATACTACGGGTTTCAAAAATCGTATTACAGGTTAAGCAAAGTCGTTCTTCTGTACCAACTGTTTGACAGGTTGGCTCCTTTGCAACATACCATTCTCCACTATGTCCGGAAAGGGGCTTGTAATCAAATATTTGCTCATCACCGCAGTCTGCACACAGCCTTTGGGTATAGCCATTGTTTTTGCAGGTGGATGGGATTATGGTTTCTATGTAATTATGCTCACATTTATCGCTACAAGCAGATAAAATTAAGACACTTAAAATTAGTAAAACAAAAATAGGTATTAATTTTTTTAACATAACTTTTCCTTCTTATAATAAATTTATGCTAATATTTTATCATAAATAAAGAAAATTGTCAACAAAAAAGCTAGCCTAGCTATATAGGCTAGCTAAATTTTACTTGTTTTTATATATTCGTCTATTGCTTTTGCAGATGCTTTTCCTGCACCCATTGCGAGAATTACAGTTGCAGCACCCGTTACTGCGTCGCCGCCTGCAAATACACCCTTACGAGAGGTTTTGCCGTTTTCATCAGCGATAATACCACCCCAAGAATGTGTTTCGAGTCCCTCTGTGGTTGATTTGATAAGCGGGTTGGGGGAAGTGCCTAATGCCATAATTACACAATCAACATCCAGTATAAATTCGCTTTTCTGCTTAATAATAGGCTTGCGTCTTCCACTGGCATCTGGCTCGCCAAGCTCCATTTCTACGCATTTCATACCACAAACAGTATTATTTTTAATATCGCGCTTATCATTTTCGTTTGTGTAGCCGAGAATTTCGATAGGATTTGTTAGAGTTTTAAAGATTATGCCCTCTTCAACCGCATGCTCTACCTCCTCGTGTCTGGCAGGCAATTCCTCCATACCTCGTCTATATACAACATAAACCTCAGCGCCCAGACGCTTTGCACAGCGAGCAGCATCCATAGCTACATTACCACCGCCTACTACTGCCACCCTTTTTGCTTGCATTATAGGTGTGTCGCAATCGTTTTCGTATGCCTTCATAAGAGTCATTCTTGTTAAAAATTCATTAGCAGAATAAACTCCCTTAAGCCCCTCGCCCTTTATGTTCATAAATTTAGGCAAGCCTGCGCCTGAGCCGATAAACACCGCCTCATAGCCCATTTCATCCATAAGCTCGTCAATGGTTATTGTCTTTCCGATAACTACATTTGTTTTAATTTCAACGCCTAATGCTTCAAGTCCCTTAATTTCCTTTTCAACTATAGCCTTAGGCAGTCTAAACTCCGGAATACCGTAAACTAAAACGCCGCCTGCGGTATGTAAAGCCTCAAATATAGTCACGTCATAGCCCATTTTCACTAAATCACTTGCACAGGCAAGACCTGATGGGCCTGAGCCAATTACTGCCACCCTGTGTCCGTTTTTTACTGTTTTTTCGGACCAAGTCTTACAATTTGCGTTGTGGTAATCAGCAACAAAGCGCTCCAGCCTGCCTATAGCAACGCTTTCACCCTTAATGCCTCTTACGCACTTGCCCTCGCATTGGTTTTCCTGTGGACAAACTCTGCCACAAACAGCTGGTAATGATGAGGATTTTGAAATTATCTCATATGCCTCCTCAAATTTTCCCTCTGCTACCTTGGCAATAAAGTCAGGTATATAAATCTTTACAGGGCAACCGCCAACGCAAGGCTTATTTTTACAATTTAAGCATCTTTTCGCCTCGTCAATAGCTTGCTCCTCGGTATAACCAAGAGCTACCTCTTTAAAGTTTTTATTTCGTACATTTGGGTCTTGTACATTCATTTCATTTCTTTTTAAGGACATATTTGCCATATTATCTTGCCCCCTTAAAAAGATTACAGGTATCCTCGTGCTTATGGCGTTCAAAGCCATAGTACATATTTGAACGGGAGATTGCCTCATCAAAATCAATTTGATGTCCGTCAAATTCAGGACCATCCACACAGGCAAATACCATTTTGCCACCTACTGTTAAACGACAGCCACCGCACATTCCTGTTCCGTCAATCATAATTGGGTTCATTGAGGCTACTGTTTTTATATCATACTCTTTTGTCAGAGCACAGACAAATTTCATCATAATAAGTGGTCCTATTGTGATAACCTCGTCGTACTTTTCACCACTCTCAATTAGCTTTTTAAGCGCGTCTGTAACAAGTCCTTTTTCGCCTGATGTGCCATCGTCACTCATTAAAATATATTTTGAGGATGCATTTTTAAATTCGTCCTCTAAAATTACTAAATCCTTTGTTCTAAAGCCACAAATTGCGTGCACCTCACAGCCCTGCCCGTGTAGCTTTTTAGCCACAGGGTAGGCAATTGCGCATCCAACACCACCGCCTACAACGGCAACCCTTTTAAGTCCCGCGGTATGTGTTGCTTTGCCAAGAGGTCCTACAAAGTCATGTAAATAATCGCCCTCGTTTAAGTGATTTAGCTTTTCAGTTGTTGCTCCTACTACTTGAAAAATAATAGTTACTGTTCCCTTGTATCTATCAAAATCAGCCACAGTAAGAGGGATTCTTTCTCCCCTTTCGTCAGTTCTTAAAATTATGAACTGTCCCGGCTCTGCTTTTTTTGCTACTAACGGTGCTTCAATTTCCATAAGCGTAACTGTTGGGTTAAGCACCTTTTTTCTTACTATTTTAAACATATTTCCTCTTAAATCTCGTTATTTGCCTTTGATAGCTTTTCCTTCAAAAGCTGATAGAAGCTTCTATCGCTTACCTTAATAATTTTCGCATTATGCTCTGCTTTTTGTATTCTTATAATGTCCCCGTCTTGAATTTCAACGCTTTCGCTTCCGTCAAATTCCATTGACACATTTCCCTTTTTAGTAATATTATCAATTTTTATTCTGATTTCGATAACATCATCACCTGCAATTACAAGAGGTGTGCCCGGGAATGAAAATGGCGCAATTTGAGTTATAACCATATTATTTGCAGTTGGTGTTAAAATTGGTCCACCTGCTGATAGGTTATACGAGGTTGAGCCTGTTGGGGTTGCAATAATTAAGCCATCACCTAAAACTGTGTTTGTATGCTTATTATTTATGTAAATTTCCATTTTAAAGGCTTTCATAAGTGTTGCACGGTAAAGCGATGCCTCATTTAAAGCAATAAAGCTATGTATTGTCTTGCCCTCTCTTACGATTTCGCCACTTATCATAAGACGGTTTTCGATAGTGTAGTCGCCACTTATAAGCTTATTTATTGCATCTATGGCTGTTTCCGGATTACACTCGGTAAGATAGCCTAAATTGCCAAAATTGATGCCTAAAACTGCAATATCTGTGCCATATAGCTGTTTGCTTGCACGGATAATTGTGCCGTCGCCACCTAATACAAGGGCAAAATCAGCTTTTCCATCAAACGCTTCGTTTTCACTTAATATAATTGGGTTATAGCCTTTTTCTTCTAAAAGCATTTTTGCCTTTTTTGAAAACTCTAAGCTTTTTTCCTTTAAATAGTTTGGAATTATTATTGCGTTTTTCATTTGTATCTCCTTTCGAAGATTTTATTAATAATATATTTTAACATTTAATATTATATTTGTCAATTGCTAATATGTAAAAAACAAACGCAAAATGCGTTTGTTTTCTGATTATTGCTTTTTAACCTTATCAAAGGCCGGGTTGTAGCCATAGAAATTCTTAGAATCCATATGGTCTTGTGCAATTCCTAATGCATCACAGAAGCGTTGATAATGTACTACCTCTCTTGCACGAAGGAATTTTATAGCGTCGCAAACATCGGGATCGTCAACTAAGCGTAAAATATTATCGTAGGTAACTCTTGCCTTTTGCTCGGCTGCCAGGTCCTCGTTCAAATCGGCAAGCACATCACCCTTTGATTGGAATTGGGCTGCTGTGTATGGATAACCACTTGCAGCAACAGGATAAATACCTGTTGTATGGTCAACGAAGTAGGTGTCAAAGCCACTCTTCTTTATTTCCTCCGGGCTTAAGCTTCTTGTAAGCTGATAAAGGATTGATGATACCATTTCTACATGGTTAAGCTCCTCGGTGCCAACGTCAGTAAGTATGCCGACAACCTTATCGTATGGCATTGCAAAGCGCTGAGTTAGGTAACGAAGGGATGCGCCGATCTCACCGTCTGGACCACCAAGCTGGGACACAATGATTTGAGCGTATTTAGGGTTGGGATTTTTGATTTTTACAGGATACTGTAGCTTTTTCTCGTATAAAAACATTTCTATTATCTCCTTTCGTCAGCCTGCCATGGCCAAGGTCCATCTGTCCATTGCCAATCGGCTGTTTCCTCGGGCATTGTAAGAGGTCCGTATTTCTGCTCGTATTCCTGCTTTGCTCGCATGCTTAGCTTTTTGTATTTATTGTAAAAGCATTGTGCTTCCTTAGAGCTTGGATAAGCATCGAGATATAAAAGTGTATCATATACTGCAAAATCGTAGGCTTGGATTTGCTTTAATAATCTTTCTCTAGAGTTATTCATCATAAGCATCCCTCCTTCATTTTGCCTGAGCATCCTGTAGGATAAAATGGTTTATTTAACTGATTGAATATTGTTCCGTTTATTAGTGCAATTTCAACATCATAGATGTCGCACCACTCCTGCTTTACCGGATATACCATTGCAAGATGTGTATTATTTACGCAAGCACAATTATGATTATCTGAATCGTTATTGTAGCTTGGTCTTTCCTCCATTCTTGGTGATTGTCTGTTGTTCAAGCCAAGAAATTTTGAAAATTGCTCATAATCGGCTCTTTGTGAGCCTCTATAGCCTCCGTCAAATTTCATATTTGTCTCCTTCTGAACGATTTTACCGTTCATTACATAATATGACTTTTTTCGTTCTTTGTTACATTTATAATAATTTTAGGTTTTATTCTTCCATTTTTGCAACAAAGGTGGTATAATAGGTGTGCATACACTAAAGAAATCAGGAGTGTAATTATGAAAATTATTATTGTAGGCTTAGGCACTATTGGTAAGACTGTCCTAAGAAGCTTATCTAATATGGGTCACACAATTACCATTATTGACGAAAACAAGGAAAAGGTTGAGGGCATGATTGAAAAATATGATGTTTTCGGTGTTGTTGGTAACGGTGCTTGTATGGATATACAAAAGGAAGCCGGTATTAAGGACACCGACCTTGCTATTTTCCTTACAAATAGTGATGAATTAAATGTATTTGCTTGCTTAACTGCAAAAAAGGCAGGGGTTAAGAACACTATTGCCCGTGTAAGAAATCCAGATTACAGACAGCAAATTAGTGATATGAAGGACGAGCTTGGAATTTCTATGATTGTAAATCCTGAAAAGGAAACCGCTGAGGAAATTTTCAATCTTATTAACCTACCGTCTATTTCTCAAATGGAGCATTTTGCTAAGGGTAGGGTGCTTCTTGCCGAGATTGTTGTTGACGAGGACTGTACCCTGATTGGTGAAACTCTTATTTCTCTTGGTAAAAAGCTAAATACTAAGGTGCTTGTTTGCGCTGTTCAGCGTAGTGATGAGGTTATTATTCCTTCCGGTACATTTATGTTTGAGGCTGGAGATAGAGTTCACTTTACCTCCGATGCAAATTCTCTTCGTGATTTTCTAGCTGAGGCTAAGCTTGAAAAATCGCCATTTAAAAATGTTATGATTGTTGGCGGTGATAAAATTGGCTATTATCTTGCTGAGGAGCTTTCTAAGAAAAAATATTCCATAAAGCTTTTGGAAAGTGATATAAGCAGAGCCGAGGAGCTTGCTGATATGCTTCCCAAGGTTACTATTATTCACGGTAATGGCACTCAGCACGACCTGCTCATTGAAGAGGGTATTGAGGCTATGGATGCATTTGTTGCTCTTACTAACATTGACGAGGAAAATATGATTGTATCAATGTTTGCTAATAAAATGAATGTAGCCAAAACAATTACTCAAATTAAAAGCGACGAGCTTTATGATATGCTTGGTGAGCTTGGTATTAAAAATACTGTTTCTCCCAAGCGAATTGTTGCTGATAGAATTATTAGCTATATCAGAGCCTTGACAAATAAGAGAGGCAGTAATGTTTTAACCCTTTACCGTTTAGTTAACGATAGAGTTGAGGCGCTTGAATTTTCAGCTAAAAAGCAAGAAAAATTCTTTAATAAGCCATTAAAAACTCTAAAAACCAAGGAAAATTGTCTTATAGCTTGCATTATAAGAGAAAATGAGGTTATTATCCCTGACGGTAATTCCTGTATTCAGTGGGGCGATAATGTTATTGTTGTTACTACACACAAAAATTTTGATGACTTGAATGATATACTTGATTAAGGTGAATTATGAATTTTAAACTAATCGGTAGGATTTTAGGAAGGATTATGATTATTGAGGGAGCTTTGATGCTTGCTCCATTAATCGTAAGCTTTATTTACGGGGAAGAATTAAAATATAAGCTTGCCTTTATAATTCCTATTATTGCTTTAACGGTATTGGGCGGCTTAATGCTAAAGCCTAAGCCTAAGAGAAAATCTCTTTATCAAAAAGAGGGCTTCGCACTTGTTGCATTAGTTTGGATAGTAATGACTGTTTTCGGTGCTATTCCGTTTGTTATAAATGGAGATATTCCAAACTACATTGATGCTTGCTTTGAAATTATGTCCGGCTTTACAACAACCGGCGCAAGTATTCTTAAGGATATTACTGTTTTGGAACATTCCTCTCTATTTTGGAGAAGCTTTTCACACTGGATTGGCGGCATGGGAATACTTGTATTCGTGCTTATTTTCATTCCTGAAAGTGATGACGGCTCCTCAATGCATCTTCTTCGTGCTGAATCTCCCGGTCCTCAGGTGGGTAAAATTGCTTCTAAAATGAAGGTAACTGCAAGAATTTTGTATCTTATTTATCTTTGTCTTACAGTTTTAGAGGTTATTTTCCTATTATGCGGTCCATTAATTAACCATGATGCACTTACCGATGCCGGTTATAGCTCTTATGAGGGTGATAAGCTTTTCCACGCTTTGCTTACAAGCTTTGGCTCGGCAGGCACCGGTGGCTTTGGCTTTATACCTAACAGTATGGAATTTATGACACCGTATGCACAATATGTAATTTCTATTTTCTTACTTATTTTTGGTTGCAATTTTGGTTTATACTATTTAATTTTGTTGGGTAAAATTAAAGAGGTGTTTAGAAGCGAGGAATTCAGATGCTATCTAATTATCATAGTATCCAGTGTTGCTTTAGTTTTTGTAAATTTGTGCTTAAGGCTAGAATCCTTAGGATATTCCATTGAAGAAGCATTTAGGCATACACTGTTTCAAATTGCATCTATTATGACAACAACGGGATATTCTACAACGGACTTTAATTTATGGCCGATGGTTTCTAAAATGGTGCTTATTCTGCTTATGTTTACCGGTGCTATGGCAGGCTCCACAGCCGGCGGTATTAAGCTATCAAGAATTGTTATAGCTGTAAAGGGTACATTTATTAACGTAAGAAAGCTGATTAATCCCAGATATGTGCCTAAGGCTAAGTTTGAAGGCAAAAGCCTAGAGGAAAAGACAACTAACGATGTTTTCTCCTTTATTACTCTTTACCTTTTTATACTTTTAACTGCAACATTGCTTCTTTCCTTTGACCCTATCAGTGACGTAAACGAGCACGGCTTCTTTTCTAACTTTTCTGCTTCTTTGGCTTGTATTTCTAATATAGGTCCTGGCTTTGAGGCAGTCGGTCCTTACGCATCATATGCAGATTATAATGCATTTTCTAAGCTGATTTTGACATTTACTATGTTGATTGGCAGACTTGAAATTTTGCCGGTACTGATTTTATTTAATCCTCGTGCTTGGAAAAGGGTATAATAGCGAAAACGAGCATTTAAGTGCTCGTTTTTATATTTTTATTCCATTTATGATAAAAATGTGTTATAATATGTAAAGATAGATTTTTAAAGGAGCTTTTATGAAAAGTAAATTTAAGCTTTCACCTGCAAAATTTTTAGCACTTGGCTTTCTTGCTGTAATATTTGTTGGTGCTTTGCTTTTGTGCTTGCCTATTGCAAGCTATGAAGGGAATACGAGCTTTATTGATGCGTTATTTACTGCAACTAGTGCTACCTGTGTTACCGGTCTTGTTACGCTAAATACTGCTACCCATTGGACGCTTTTTGGAAAAATTGTTATAATCTTGCTAATACAAATTGGCGGTCTTGGCTTTATGACCTTTATTTCCTTAAGTGCTATTTTAGCAAATAAGCGTTTTTCCCTACACGAAAGAAAGCTAATGGTACAAGCGACAGGCTCGCTTGAGCTTAGCGGTATTTTAAAGCTTATTAAGCAGGTGGTTTGTGGCACTGCTATTATTGAGGGTATCGGCGCTTTAATTCTTTCATTTAGATTTTGGACAAAGGGTTATTCCTTTTTAGGTGGCTTATGGAGAGGAATTTTCCATTCAATTTCTGCGTTTTGTAATGCAGGCTTTGATATTTTAGGCAGTGACTCCCTTGAGAGCTTTAACAGTGATCCCTTGGTGCTTATTACAGTTTCACTACTTATAATTATTGGTGGAATTGGCTTTCTTGTTTGGAATGATTTTATCGCACACGGCTTTAAAATTAAAAAGTATAAGCTACACAGCAAGCTCGCCCTTGTGGCAACAGGTATTTTAATAATAGGTGGAATGGTTTTACTATATATAACTGAAAGAAACGTTGCTTTTTTGGGAATGAACGAGGGGCAAAAATGGTTAAATGCGTTCTTTCAATCGGTTACTCTTCGTACAGCCGGATTTGCTTCTGTAAATCAAGCAAGCTTAAGCTCTGGCGGTAACGTTGTTTCGGTTGCACTTATGCTTGTAGGCGGCTCGCCCGGGTCAACTGCCGGTGGTATAAAAACAATTACCTTTGCTGTAGTAATTTTGAATGCAATTTGCTTTGCCAGAAATAAGGATAGCTTAACTGCGTTTAAGAAAAAAATTCACGATTCTACTGTAAAGCAGGCTTGCGCTATTATGACTCTTTATCTTTTAGCAACCTGCACTGTGGCTGTTTTAATATGCTTAATCGAAGGGGATAGATTCTCTCTTGGAAGTATAATATTTGAGGTTGTATCTGCTATTGCAACAGTTGGTCTGACGCAAGGTATTACTCCGTTTTTATCTGTTGCTTCTAAATTAATTTTGTGCTTTACTATGTATTTCGGTCGTTTAGGCGGTCTTACATTGCTTCTTGCTATTGCTGAAAAGCAGCACGAGGCTAAAATTGAACGACCTTATGAAAAAATATTGATAGGATAGGTAAATTATATGAAAAAATCAAAATCCGTTTTAATAATCGGTATGGGACGATTTGGCAGAAATTTGGCACTTCGTATGCTTGATATGGGAAATGATGTTATGATTATTGATAAGGATGTTTCAATAATTGATGCAATGTCAACAAAATGTCCTGATGCCACAATTGGTGATTGCACTAACGAGGATGTATTAAAGGCACTTGATGTTAGTGAATTTGATATTTGCTTTGTTACTATTGGTGAGGATTTTCAGTCTTCTCTTATTATCACATCTTATTTAAAAGCGTTGGGTGCAAAGTGCGTTGTTGCTAAAGCAAATCAGGATATTCAGGCAGATTTACTTAAAAAAATCGGCGCTGACGAAATTGTTTATCCCGAAAAGGAAATTGCTGAAAAGTTAGCTATGAGATATAACTCAGACAATATTTTTGACTATATTCAATTAACTAGTGACTATTCTATTTATGAAATTCCAATTTTAAAGGAATGGGTTGGTAAGACTATTGTTGAAATTAATGTTAGACAAAATTACAAGATTAGCATTATCGCCATAAAGGTTGGCTCAACATTAATTCCTTCACCCAGTGCAAGCTATGTATTTGGCAGAGATGACCATATTGTAGTTATCGGAAAGCCTACTGATGTATTTAAGATTACATCTAAGGCTTAAATAAAAATGCTTCGGAAAGCTCCGAAGCATTTTTGTTTATACGGTTTAAATTAGATTTCAGCGAAGTACTTAATTGTACGAACCATTTGGCTTGTGTAGCTGTTTTCGTTATCGTACCATGAAACAACCTGTACTTGGTATGTGTCATCGTCAATCTTAGCAACCATTGTTTGTGTTGCATCGAAAAGTGAACCATAGCTCATACCGATGATATCGCTAGATACGATTTCATCTGTGTTGTAACCGTAGGAAGCTGAAGCAGCTGCCTTCATAGCTGCGTTGATAGAATCCTTTGTTACGTCCTTACCCTTAACTACAGCAACAAGAAGTGTTGTTGAGCCTGTGCAGGTTGGAACTCTTTGAGCAGAACCGATAAGCTTACCGTTAAGCTCTGGAATTACAAGACCGATAGCCTTAGCAGCACCTGTTGAGTTAGGAACGATGTTTTGAGCGCCTGCTCTTGCTCTTCTTAGGTCACCCTTTCTGTGTGGGCCATCAAGAATCATTTGGTCGCCTGTGTAAGCGTGAACTGTTGTCATGATACCGCTTTGGATTGGGTATGTGTCGTTAAGAGCCTTAGCCATTGGAGCTAGGCAGTTTGTTGTACATGAAGCAGCAGAAATGATTTGGTCATCAGCTGTAAGTGTACCTTCGTTAACACCGAATACGATTGTCTTAAGGTCGTTGCCTGCCGGAGCAGAGATAACTACCTTCTTAGCACCTGCATTGATGTG
>JAGAJV010000061.1 GCA_017625915.1 Clostridia bacterium | reverse complement strand
TTTATATCCCTCCCCTCGCTTATAGCAAAGAGCTAAAATCTCTTTAGTATTATATTACAAGAGTAAGCATTTGTCAATAGGAAATTTGAAATTTTTAACTTTTTTCATTTTACCACAATATTAACTATTCTACCCGGTACATAAATCTCTTTTACAATAGTCTTTCTATCAATTCCTTCGGCAACCTTTGGATCAGCCTTAGCACTTGCAATCGCATCGTCCTTTGATGCATCCTTAGCAATTGTAATTGTTGAACGAAGCTTACCATTAATTTGTACTGCAATCTCAATTGAGTTTTCTACAGTTTTTGCTTCATCATATTCAGGCCACTTTTCAAGAGATAAAAATGTAGTATTACCCATATTTTCCCACATTTCTTCAGTTAAGTGAGGAGCAAACGGATTCAATAGCGTAATTAGGGTAACTAATTCATCCTTTGTGATTGATCCTACTTCATATACATCATTAATAAATGCCATCATAGCTGCAATTGCAGTATTAAATTTCATATTATCAATATCATTGGTCACCTTCTTAATTAGCTTGTGTATTGATGCTTCAAGCTTTTCTGAATACCCCTGACCCTTCATAATTTCAGGTAATGATGCTACCTTATCTAAGAAACGCTTACAGCCTCTTATACTTGCAGGATTCCAAGGTGCAGCCTTTTCAAAATCACCAATGAACATTTCGTAAAGACGAAGCGTATCTGAGCCGTATTCAGCAATTACATCATCAGGATTTACGACATTACCTCTTGATTTTGACATTTTTTCGCCATTTTCGCCAAGTATCATACCGTGTGCTGTTCTCTTTTTGTATGGTTCTTTACAGCTGATAATATCAATATCATATAGGAACTTAGCCCAGAAGCGTGAATAAAGCAAGTGAAGTGTTACATGCTCCATACCACCGTTATACCAATCAACAGGCATCCAATAATCAAGTGCTTCACGAGAAGCTAGTTCACTGTCATTGTGTGGATCACAATAACGTAAGTAATACCATGATGAACCAGCCCATTGTGGCATTGTATCTGTTTCTCTTTTTGCAGGCTTACCACAATGAGGACAAGTTGTATTTACCCAATCAGTTATTTTTGAAAGTGGTGATTCACCTGTATCAGTTGGCTCATAATGCTCAACATCAGGTAATTTAACTGGAAGCTGATCTTCAGGAACAGGAACCCAACCACAATCATCACACCATACCATTGGAACAGGCTCGCCCCAATATCTTTGACGGGAGAATACCCAGTCTCTTAGCTTAAAGTTAACCTTAGAATGTCCCTTACCGTTTTCTTCTAACCACTTAATTATAGTTTTTTTAGCATCAGCCACTTCAAGACCATTTAAGAAAGCCGAATTACAAAGTACTCCTGTTGCAACATCTGTAAATGCAGCATTTTCTACATTACCACCAGCAACAACCTCTATTATAGGTAACCCAAATACCTTAGCAAAGTCCCAGTCTCTTTCGTCATGCGCAGGTACAGCCATAATAGCACCTGTACCATAAGTAGCAAGAACATAGTCAGAAATAAAGATTGGAATTTCTTTACCATTTACAGGATTGATTGCCTTAACGCCATCTAGACAAACACCTGTTTTATCTTTTACAAGCTCTGTTCTTTCAAAATCAGACTTTTTAGATGCTTCAATTTGATATTTAACAACATCATCTATGTTAGTGATGTTATTTTTCCACTTTTCAATTAAAGCGTGCTCAGGCGACATAACCATATATGTCGCACCAAAAAGTGTGTCAGGTCTTGTTGTATAAACAGTTACCTCATCACCAAGCGTAGTGCCAAAATTAACCTCAGCACCTTCGCTTCTACCAATCCAGTTGATTTCTTGTGTCTTAATTCTTTCAAGGAAGTCAAGACCATCAAGGTCGTCAATTAATCTCTGTGCATAATCGGTAATTTTAAGCATCCACTGACTTTTAACCTTGTGAACAACCTCACTACCGCATCTTTCACAAACACCATTAACAACCTCTTCATTAGCAAGAACACACTTACAGGATGTACAGAAGTTTACACTCATTTCCTTTTTATATGCAAGCCCCTTTTTATAAAGCTGAAGGAAAATCCATTGTGTCCATTTTACATACTTTGGATCGGTTGTGTTAATTTCTCTATCCCAGTCAAAGCTATAACCAATTGACTTTAATTGCTCTTTAAAATGAGCAATATTTTTTTCTGTTACTATGCTTGGATGAATATGATTTTTAATAGCATAGTTTTCAGTAGGTAAACCAAACGCATCCCAGCCCATTGGGAATAGAACATTGTAGCCCTCCATTCTTTTTTTACGAGACACAATATCCATAGCTGTATATGGTCTTGGATGGCCTATATGTAAGCCTTGTCCTGATGGATATGGAAACTCTATAAGAGTATAATATTTAGGCTTAGAATAGTCCTCCGATACCTTAAAAGCCTTCTTTTTGTCCCATTTGTCTTGCCATTTTTTATCAATGGCGCTAAATTCGTACTTCATTGTCCTTGCTCCTTATTATTCGGTTAATAAACCACTTATATCTATTTCTTCGGCATCTGCCCAAAGCTTTTCTAACTTATAAAAGCTTCTCGCTTCATTTGAGAAAATGTGAATGATAACATCGTGACAGTCAAGTACCTTCCATTCGTCAGAATCGGAGCCCTGTAATCTAACGTGCTCAACGCCACCATTGTTAAGCTGATATTCAACCTCATCAGCAAGAGTTTTAATTTGTGTGGTTGAATTACCGGCACATATTACAAAATAGTCAGCAATCGTTGTTTTTTCATCTATTTTAAGTAGCTTAATATTATTTGCCTTTTTAATATCAAGCACCTTAACTGCAGCCTCTGCAATTTTTAAGGATTCGGCATTTAGAAGCTCGCCTTCCTTAATATTATAAACAGTTTCCATTATAATCTCCTATTAATTTTTAAATACATCCTTACAGGATATAAAATAATTTCTTGCATTAATTGTATCCTTATCAATTCTTTTGCCCCCATCAATTAAATTTTTAATTGTTAGGTCAAAGGAATATATCATAGTTTTTCTTAAAACCTGTATTTTATCCTCATAGCTATTTGCATTTTCAATGTTATCGTAAAAATACTTTCGTAGCCTTATGCAATCCTTAAAGTCGCGTGTTTTCTCTATATAATCAGCGAGATAAATAACAGCTTCAAATAAGCTCATATTTTCTCGTCCTGTTGTATGATATAAAATTCCATTATAAATTTCATCATCAACAACATTTTCACCAAATGTGCGTCTTGCAAACTCGCAACCGGTTTTTGAATGCAATAGCTTAGGCACAAGATTTTCTAAATCAACAGCGATTCCATACTCTCTACATAGCTCTAGCTGCTTTTCGGTCTTAAAGTTCTTAGTTATGTCGTGTAGTAAGCCTGTAATCTGCAATTTTTCAGCCTTTTCGGGAATGAAAATCGTTCCTAGCCTATACGCTTCCTTTTCAACACCGAGAGTATGAGAAAAGCGTTTTTCACAAACATAATTTCTTACAATATCTCTTATATTTTCAATAGTCTTATGCATACCTTACTCATCTTTATACAAATTGTTTGCTTTAATATAATTTTCAATCTCATTAGTTAAGTAAGAGCATATATTGTTATTATTTTTAATAGCTTCTCTTATCTCACTTGATGAAATTTCTATAGCATCTACATCTAAAATAATAATTCTCGCATTATATTTTTTAGTGTAATAATCTACTTTATCTTTAATAAGCAAATCATTTTCCGTTTCATTTTCTCGTCTAACGCAAACAATTGTAGCACTTTCAAAAATATATTCGGGATTATACCATTTATCAAGGGTTAAAAGCATATCAGTTCCACACAAAAAATATAAGTCATTAAAGCCCTGCTCTCTAAAGCTTCTCAAAGTATCGGCAGTATAGCTTTTACCTTCTCTTATTATTTCTATATCAGAAATAATAACTTTATCCGAAATGCTTGAAAAAGCTAATTTAGCCATTTCAAAGCGTTCATTTACAGAAGTCATTGATTTTATAGTCTTGTGAGGAGGAATATGTGCGGGAATTACATATAATTTATCGAGTGATATCTTTTTCAAAAACGCCTCGCACATATTGATATGTCCTAGATGTGGTGGATCAAAAGTACCACCAAAAATTCCTACTCTCATCTTATTTTTGATATATCAATTGTTCTATTCTTTTCATTATCTGAAACTCTAAATAAAACAATCTTTAAGCCAATAGTTTGAACAACCTCTGCCCCTGTTCCTTCGGCAATTAAGCTTGATGTTTCTTTTATATTAGTAGGACAGGTTTCTAAAATTTTAATTTTAATAAGCTCTCTTGCATTTAAGGCGTTTAAAAGCTGATAGCAAATTTCATCAGTAACACCGGATTTACCAATTTGGAAAATAGTGTCAAGCTTCATTGCAAGCCCTTTTAAATATGCTCTTTGTTTACTCGTCATCCTTTAACACCTGCTTTAATTTCTTTACAAATTGCTTAATAGCGATTCCCCTATGGCTAACTTCATTTTTCTTTGATCGCTCAACCTCGGCAAAGGTTTTTCCAAATGGCTCATAATAGAATAATGGATCGTAACCAAATCCGCCCTTGCCTTGACGCTCTGTTAAAATTTTACCGTAGCATTCGCCACGAACAACAAAATCCTTGCTATTATCAGGAAAAACACAAGCCATAGTACAAACATACTTTGCTTTTCTGTTATCTTTTCTCTCTAGCTCCTTAAGAAGAAGATCGTTATTATCCTCATCATCACCACCGGAATATCGAGCAGAATAAACTCCAGGTGCACCCTTTAAAGCATCAACACATAATCCGGAATCATCTGCAATACCAATGTATCCAAGCTTAGCAGGAACGGATGCCTTTGTAATAGCATTTTCTTCAAAGGTTCTACCGTTTTCTACAATATCACCTTCATAGCCGATATCATCAAGTGATAGTACAATTACGTCCTTTCCAAGCTCTTGCCATAAAAGTGTTCTCAATTCGTTAATTTTCTTTTTATTTCTTGAAGCAAGTACAATTCTTATCATAATCAATCAAATAACGCATTTATAAAGTCGTTTGCGTTAAATTTCTCCATATCGTCAATTTGTTCACCAACACCTATAAACTTTACAGGAATATTAAGCTCGTTTTTAATTGAAAATACAATTCCACCCTTAGCAGTACCATCAAGCTTAGTTAATACTAAACCAGTAATATCTGCCGCGTTTTTAAATTCCTTTGCTTGATTTACTGCGTTTTGTCCGGTTGTAGAATCAAGAACAAGAAGAGTTTCTCTATTAGCATTTGGAAGCTCTCTTGTAATTACTCTATCAATTTTAGCAAGCTCATTCATAAGGTTTTTCTTATTGTGTAAGCGTCCAGCGGTATCAATAATAAGTGCGTCAGCATTTCTCTTTTTTGCTGCGTTAATTGCATCAAATACTACTGCCGCTGGATCAGATCCCTCTGTATGCTTAATCAAATCAACTCCGGCTCTATCAGTCCATACATTAAGCTGGTCAATTGCAGCAGCTCTAAATGTATCAGCAGCTGCAACAACAACCTTTTTCTTATTTCTTTTTAGCGAAGATGCTATTTTACCAATAGTAGTTGTCTTGCCAACTCCGTTAACACCAATTATAAGAATTACTGTCATTTCATCGTTAAAGGTGATTTCTCCACCCTCACCAATCATTTCAAGCATAATATCCTTAAGCGCTACCTTAACATCATCACTATCCTTGATTTTATTTTCTTTTATTTCCTCGCGGAGTCTATCGAGAATCATCTCAGTTGTATAAGCACCTACATCAGCGCAAACTAAGATTTCCTCAAGCTCCTCCATTAATTCGTCAACCTTTCTTAAGCTTTTAAAAAGGTCTGCAAAGGGCTTAAAAATTGCATTTTTTGTTTTTTGTAAGCCTCGTTTTAATTTTTCAAAAAAAGACATAATATCTCCTATTGCTTTGGTGAATTATTTGTTGATAAAATCTTATCCTTACCAACATCATTAACATCCATAGTTAGAACCTTAGAAATACCCTTTTGTGGCATTGTAACGCCATAAAGTCTATCAGCAATTTCCATTGTTCCTCTACGGTGAGTAATAATTATAAACTGTGTTTGATTTGAATAGCGCTTAATATATTGACCAAACCTAGCAACATTGACATCATCAAGTGCGGCTTCGATTTCATCAAATACACAGAAAGGTGTTGGATTAACCTTTAAAATAGCAAACAATAGTGCAATAGCAACAAATGCTTGCTCGCCACCAGAAAGAAGCAATAAGCTTTTAATAACCTTGCCTGGAGGCGCTGCTTTAATCTCAATACCACAACTTAAAACATCGTTAGGGTCGGTTAGTGATAGCTCAGCATGTCCACCACCAAAAAGCTCTTTAAATACTGAATTAAAGTTCTCGTTGATAGCATTAAAAGCATCAACAAAGCTCTTTTTCATTTCTGTTTCAAGGTCACCAATTATTTTGAGTAGGTCCTCCTTAGCACTATTTAAGTCAGTAATTTGAGTGTTCATATAATCATAACGCTCTTTCACTTCCTTGTATTCTTCAACTGCATTAGGATTAACTGCACCTAAATACCTTAGCTTGTTTTTACATTCTACAGCTAACTGTGCAACCTCCTTTCTGTTATTTTCATCAACAACAGGATAGTTTAATGCAACAGCGGTAGAATATGTAAGATTATAGTCATCGTGTAGCTTAGCTATCA
>JAGAJV010000060.1 GCA_017625915.1 Clostridia bacterium | reverse complement strand
CGTCAGGCTACGATTTCGCTATCCCTTCTTCTCGCCTACACCTCGCGATGCAAACCTTGGGAGTCGCTTTCGGGTTGGTCGGTAACTACCTCCCAACGGACTTTCACCGCAGAGTATTGATATGCCCGTCATACTAGAAAATACTTATGAGGCATTTTGCTTCATAAGTATTTTTATTTAGCTAACTTTTTACCTTAACGCAAGATAATTCTACCTCGTATTCAGTAACATCTGAAATAACCTCTCCGTCAATTTGTATAGGTGTTGGTTTGTCAAATTCAACTTTTATATGCCTTCCCTCCAGCACAACACAGTTTTTTTCGTGCTTTATGTGCTTACCTTTAAACAGTGAAGGAAAAATCATTAAGGTTTTTAGCTTGCCGCTACCGAAGAATACTAAAACGGAAGCATTGCTTGTTCTATTTTCTCTTCTTTGCATTGGCGTTGGCATCATTCCTCCGCCATAGTATCTGCCTACCATTGTAGGACAAATCCAGACTTTTTTAAAGGAATATTCTTCTCCGTCAACGGTAACCCTTGCGTTTTTAGGTTTATAGTGAAATAACAAGCCTTTAATAGCAATCATTGCATAATTAATTTTCCTTGAAGGATGCTTGCTTCTTATTCTTTCACCCTCCTCACAGCAATAACCGTCTATACCGTAGCCAACACCGTTGATAAAGCTATGCTTTTTTCCGTTTACTGTCACTGTGGGTAAATCACTTATGTAATCCTTTAGCGGAATAAGTCCGTTGGTTTTTTCTATATCCCTTAAAAAATCATTTCCGCTTCCTGTTGCGTAGTAAAAAAGCTCACATTTTATTTCTATGTCCCTTATATCATTTACAAAGCGATTTAGTGTGCCATCACCGCCACAAATTATAGCGATGTCGTTTTCGTCCTTGTTGCTAAAAAAATCCCTGTAATCAGTTATTTCTGTTATGTCCAAAAATTCTATTTTTTCTTTTGGATAAAGCGCTTGAATTTCCTTTGCGTTATCTTTTCCTCGCTTACTGTCTGCGTAGGGATTATATAAGCAGTATATTGCTTTCATTGTAATTACTTCCTTCGTTTTTTTGTTAATTATAGCCAAAAAACTAAATTAAAAGAAAACGCAGGATAAACTGAAACGAAACTTTATTTACAATTGATATGATTGCCCCCAGATATCGCTTCCTTGATATATTTTATAGCTTCCTTATGCTGCTCATCAAAATCATCAACCGTTATACTGTCACATTCATTTATTGTACGGTCGCCTTCGTTTATATAAATCGGCACAAATTTCAAGCTCTTACCCGTTCTTTTTTTGTATAGCTCACCGAGATATAAAAAGCCCTCATACAGCTCACTCGGAGTGTCCTTATCACTTGTATATGAAATATCGGGATACACAATAATGCTTTGATTTTTCTTTAAATATTCAAGTGATTTTTTAAAGGTTTTAACACTGCTGATATTGCTTCCGCGATATACAGGCACTGCCCTTACTGACCTTATAATCGGTGGAATAACAAGACTGCATAAATATGCTTTCAGATTAAAGCTTCTTTTTTTCTTGTGCGCTCTTACGGTAAAGGTGTATTCGCTGTACTGCTTATATGCGTCTTTTCTTGTGAAAAATACATTTAATACCATAGGATGCACGTGGAAATTCATCCATTTTAAGGTGGTATAAGGTCCGTGCATATTTAAGTGACGGCACACATACACAACGCCCTCGTCATAAGGCAATACGTTGCACCTGTACCTTTTGGAGAACCTTTTCCATGTGCTTCTTGCTATACTAACAAGAGGGCCGTAAAATTCCTTTGAGCTTTCGTTTTTGAACACCCAATGCTGTTGAATTTGGTAGCTTATAAGTGCAAGGCACAAATCTCCGACAATTTTTGTAACAGTAATGTTCAAGCCCATCACATTACCAAATAGCAAAACTATTCCGTAGGATGCACCTAACTGAAGCAGCCACAGAGTGTAGTATTTGATAATTGACAGCCGTGAGCCTCGTGAAAATACATATTTAAAATTCAAGAAAAAGTTTACTATAGATGAAAGCACTCTTGCACTAACCGTTGAAATTAAAATAAAAAGTGCATTTGTTTCCTCAAAAATCAAGTGAGAAAGTATAAAGAAAGCCGCAACGTCCACTAATGCTGATATCGCTGATGATAACAGATAAAAATTCAGATTGGTAAGTGCAACACCTAACACTCTCATGCTATCGCTAAAGGTTTTAAAGTGAGATTTATGCTCGCTTGAATTTTCAGGATAAACGGTATCAATAGGTGTTTCAAGTATTCTTATTCCGTTCTTTTTTGCGTAAATCAGCATACTCATTTCATACTCAAAGCGATTGCCCTTTACAGTCAAAAATTTTTCTGCCATCCTTACAGAAAAGCCCCGAAGTCCTGTTTGCGTATCGTATAGCTTAATACCGTATAGCATACTGAAAATTCGCCTTATATTTGTATTGCCCGATTTACTGCGTTTAGGCACACAGGGTAAGCTGAAATTGCGTGAGCCCAGCATTAAGTCACCTCTATGTGTTATGCAGGCCTTATATACATTGAATATATCCTTTACCTTATGCTGCCCATCACAGTCAGCGGTTATTATAATATCATTTTCATCAAAATTATCCGTACAATATTTAAAGGCAGCTTTTAAAGCGTAGCCCTTTCCGTGATTTTCGCCGTAGCTTAAATAAGTCACGTTGCTATTTTGTGATATAGCCTCAAATATATATTCATAGCTTTTATCACTGCCATCATTTACGACAACTAGCCTTTTACAGCTTTTTGATACCTCGCTTGCATACTCAATAAATTCCTCGGGCGGCTCATATGCAGGTATAACTATGATTAAATTTTCCTTGCTAATTTATGTCATCTCCCTTCAATATAAACTCTAAATCAATATCTATAATATAAAAATAAACTGAAACTAAAGTAAAATTTTTACAATAAATATTCATCCGCATAGCGGGATTAAAACAAAGCCTCCCTTGTGTAAAGGGAGGTGGCACATCTTGATGTGACGGTGGGATTGTAAAAAGCGATAATCTATACAAAACAATCCCTCAGTCAGCTTCGCTGACAGCTCCCTTTACACAAGGGAGCCT
>JAGAJV010000059.1 GCA_017625915.1 Clostridia bacterium | reverse complement strand
TGGTTTCCCAATCTCTTAGCATATCTGTGCTAGTAGCACCGCCACAGCCTACATTTGTTATATGAATTAATTTTTCGGGATATAAAACGCTTAAAATGGAATCAATATTTCTTACATATCCGTTTCCAACGCCCTCCCATAATCCCTCACCATAAGGGCGCTTTCTTCCAGAATCAGTAACACTGTCTCCTGCGAATACTACTCTGTCACCGTTTTCAAAAATCATAATTATTACCTTGTGGACTTTATAGGCTGGTAAAACCGAAAAGATAACAAGCTGTCAGTCATTAGCTGTTAACCATCAGTATATTACAATCTTTAAAGCCCTTGTTTTCCTTTCATTTTTGGTTTTTGGAATAAATCCTTTTTTATTTTAGCATACGATGTATGCAATTTCAACACATTTATATTAATTGTAATTACTAGCCACTAAAAATCAAGATTTGCTTGATTTTTTCTTTTTTACTGAAAATCCAAATTTGCCGATTCTTTCGCCTAATTTGTAATACTCGCCGTGGGCAAAGGCGCACAGGTGAGCGCGATTGATGCATAGCTTATTATCCATAAGCAGCTTTTCATCCACATTTACAGCTACAATGTCGGCAAGAAACATATCGTGTGAGCCAAGAGGGATAATGTCCGTCACCTTACATTCAATAGAAATAGGGCACTCGGCTATCATAGGCGCGCTTATTTTTGTTGATTTTTCCTTTGTAAAGCCACACCTTTCAAACTTGTCAACCTTTTTGCCTGTGTAAATTCCGCAATAGTCAGCCTTTTTAGCAAGAGTGGCAGGCACAAGATTGATTACAAATTCGCCTCTTTCCTTTATAATACTATATGAATGTCGGCTTGGTCTAATTGACACATAGGTTTTCGGTGGCTGTGTGTTTGTAATTCCACACCAAGCAACCGTAATTATATTTGATTTTTCCATATCCCCAAGGGATACCATTACCGCAGGAATTGGAGCAATGAGTGCTCCTCCTTGCCAAGCTACTTTCATAATTATCTCCAGTCGGACTTTACAGGCCGGTGAAACCGAAACATAACAAGCTGTCAGCCATCAGTATATTACACCCTCTAAAGCCCTTGTTCTTTTATATTTTTGTAAAATGCTATCGATTAAAAATATTGCCTATTTCAAGGCCACGCATTTGTGCGTATTTTACAGTTTGACCTGTGCCTGATGGTAAGCCGTTATAGTAACAGCAGCAAAACGCAGAGGCGTCCACCATTTTGCGATTTCGTTTTTGCATACAACCGTCAAAATAGGGCTTATCCACCATATCAACATAGTCTGCCTGATTTAAAATTTCCTTATATTTTGCCTTCTGCACATCGCCCCATTTTTCGTTTTGATTGTTGCAGGGCACATAAATATGAAGGCTTACATTATAGCCTGCTTCCTTGGCTTTTAAAACTGCGGTTGCAGCATATGTATCAAAGCCAATTGCGCCACCGCATATAAATGTATCCACATTTCTTTTTGTAATTAGCTTTATTACAGTTCTGTATAAAATCTCAAAATCAAAATCTCTGCCTACAATTCTGTGACCGGTAAAGCAGCAGGTTGTTTCCTTTGACATAAAATCATCTCCTCGTTATTAAATAATACCACAAATAAGATTAATTTTCAATAAAAACAGATAACTTAATACAAAAGCTTTCATTTTTTGCATACAGGGTGCGACAAAATTGTCTATTCTTACCCTCTATAATAAAATTAATAATATGCGAAAGCGAGGTATTTTATGACAGGAATTGTTAAATTAAAGGAAAAAATCAAATTTTCCAGTGAAATTAAAATGGTGCTAGCCGAAATTCTAGTTTTTGCCCTTGGCTTTATACTAATGAATGTTAAATTTATTTTTGGCATTTATCCCTTTGGGCTTGCTTATTTAGCATCACAAAGAAAATACACGCCCTTTGCGTTTTGTGGGTGTCTTTTATCAACAATATTTACAATGAATACGAATATTGTTTATCTGATTGCATTATGCGGAATTTTGGGACTGCGAATAGTAGGCAGCCTTATACAAAAAAGAGACAAGGCAAGCATAATTCTTGGGAATACAGAGCGAAGCTCCTTTATTGATAGCCTATTTTGCGAAAACACCGAGGTGCGTGTGGCTATTTGCTCATTTTGCGCCTTTGGAATTGGTGTATATAGAGTAGTTTATAATAATTATTCCTACTACGAAATATTTGTGCTTATATTTTTTACTATACTTTGTGGAGTGCTTACCTATGCGCTTTCCTTGAACAAAAAGAGAGAGATGCCTATTGCCTATGCAGTATTATGCTTTGGCTTACTGTACGCAATACGGGGAATATCAATTTTCTCCCTTGATGTGTCCATAATTTTAAGCTATGCCTTAACATTATATGCATCAAAGCATCTAGGCGGAGTTAAGGCGGGGGCGTTTGGTCTGCTGCTAGGTCTATGCCAAGGCTCTGCGTTTACACCTATATTTAGTATAGGCGGTCTTGTTTCGGGGCTTCTGTGGGGAATTTCGCCCTATCTTGCAATAATGAGTGGCTTTGCCCTAGCGCTAGGCTATAGCGTATATGCAGGAGGCTATACTGCGCTTGTTACAAATGCGCCCGAGCTTCTTTTTGTGTCCCTTATTATGTATCCCTTATTGCGCTTTAAAATGATACCTGTGCCCGAATTTATAAGAGAAAATGCTAAGGGAAGAAAAAGCATTGACACCGTGATTTTAGAAAGCAGGGATAAGCGAGATAAGGAACGGTTATCCACACTTACAAGCTCCTTTGAAAGCATAGCTGAGCTAATTAAAAGCGCAAGCGAAAAAGTAAAAGCCCCAACCCGTGTGGATTATTGCTCGTTATGCCTTGAAGCCTGTGAAAGCTACTGCTACGGCTGTCCTAAGCATTCAATTTGTTGGGAAAAGGACATTAATACAACGGAAAATAATATAAATAGACTGGGTGAGGAGCTTTTTACAAGTGGAAATGTAGATAGCTTTACAGTTGAGGAAAAATTCCTACACCGTTGCCCTAATATTGATAAAATTATAGATAAAATAAATTATCAATCAAAGGAAAAGCTAGTAAACGGTGTTAAAAATAATAAGCTAGAGGTAGCCTCCTACGATTACGAGCAAATCTCTCGCTTGCTTTTCTCCACACAAAGTGAGCAGATAAAGGATGAATATATAGATACCCGTTTAGGCGAAGCGCTTGAAAGAGTGTGCGCAAAAATAGGCTTTGAATGTGACGAAATAAGAGTTATAGGCAGACAAAAAAAGCAAATAATAGCCACAGGTGTCAATCTGGATAGAACAAAATGCACTGTTGATACATTAAAGGACCAGCTTGAAAAAGCATTACAAGCAAGGATTTCAACACCGGAATTTATAGCGCAGGGCGCATATGCAACAATGCATGCCTGCACAGTAAATACATTTGAAGCAAGAGAGCTTTTTGATACTCAAATCAAGGATGGCGAGGAAATAAACGGAGATAGCTATACCTCATTTGACGGCTTAGGCTCAAAAAGATATGTGCTTCTTTGTGACGGAATGGGCAGTGGCGGTGATGCTAATATTACATCCTCTATGTGTACAAGCTTTTTAAAAAGCATATTGAGGGTAACTAACGAAAAGGAAATTGCCCTTGCTATGCTAAATAGCCTAATCAGAGCCAAGGGGCTTGAAAGCTGCTCGACCATTGACCTGCTTGAAATCGACCTTGTCAGCGGTAAGGGCAGCTTTGTAAAGAGTGGCGCAGCGCCCTCTTATATAAAAAGAGGGGACAAGGTGTTTAAATTACAGTCTAAAACCATGCCAATAGGAATAATGAAGGACTTAGATGCAGAGGAGCTTTCCTTCGAGCTACAAAGAGGCGATATTTGCATTATGCTAAGTGACGGAATAGTTGAAACTAACGAGCAAAGCGAGCAAATTATGTCGCTTTTACGCGCCTTTGATAGCGAAAATATCGACACTCTACCGCAAAAAATCATTTCCGAAGCCAAAAAGCACATAGGCACAAGCGACGATATGACCGTTTGCGTGGCAGAGATAATTTAGCAGTCAGCAGCCAGCCGTCAGCAGCCAGCCGTCAGCAGGACAGAATACAGAAAAAGCAAGTCGCAACACTTGCCTCCCTTAATGGTTAAGGGAGGTGTCTGCGAAGCAGACGGAGGGTTTAGGAAACAAAGTACACATAAAAGAGGCTGACACATTAAGGCATAACCACATCCCACGAAAAATAGCAAGATTTAGTTAACTAATAATTGCTTGTAAATAATAAGGTTGAAAAACTATGTTTTTCTCCATTAATGTGGGATGTTATCGCCGTTTTCGCTC
>JAGAJV010000058.1 GCA_017625915.1 Clostridia bacterium | reverse complement strand
CAAAGAGGTAAATGAGGCTTACGGAGTTTTATCCGATGCTGATAAAAAAGCAAAATACGACCAATTCGGCCATAGCGCCTTTGACGGCTCTACAGGCTACGGACAAGGCGGATTTGGAGGCTTTGGTGGCTTCGACGGCTTCGATATGGGAGATATTTTCTCATCCTTCTTTGGCGGCGGAGGCTCTTCCCGTTCACAAAATAGAGCAAACGCGCCTATTCCGGGTGACGATATTGGTATAAGAGTAATTTTATCCTTTGAGGAAGCAGCTTTTGGCTGTAAAAAGGAGGTAAAATACGCAAGAGTACAAAAATGTAGTGACTGCTCGGGCACAGGCGCTGAAAATGGCACAACTGCCGACAGATGTACACAGTGTAACGGTACAGGACAAGTACGGGTACAGCAGAGAACCGCATTTGGTATGATGCAATCAACAAGAGCCTGCCCTAACTGTAACGGTAGTGGTAGGGTGATTAAAAATCCCTGTAACAACTGTCGTGGCAAGGGCTATGTAAAGGTAAATAAAACACTTGATGTATCAATTCCGGCAGGTATTGACGACGGACAAAGAATTGCACTTCGCGCCCAAGGTAACGAGGGCAGAAATGGGGGAGCTGCAGGCGATTTAATTATCGAGGTAAATGTTCGCCCACACGCAATTTTTGAGCGAGACGGAATGGATATATATTGTGATGTTCCTATCACTTTTGCAGAGGCAGCGCTTGGCGCAGTAATTAAAATTCCAACGCTTGAGGGCTCAATGGATTATGATATTCCGGAGGGAACTCAAACTGGAACAATCTTCACAATTAAAAATAAGGGTATAAACGCAGTAAGTTCTAAAGCAAGAGGCAACCTCTATGTTAAGGTAACTGTGGAAACACCTAAAAACCTAACCGACGAGCAAAAGAAAATTCTAAGAAGCTTCGGCGAAAAATGCGGCGAAAAGAATTTTTCCAAGAAAACAAGCTTCTTTAGTAAGTTTAAAAAATAGCCACCTGTGGCTACTTTTTAGCCGTTAGCTGTTAGCAGTCAGCCGATAGCGAAATTACTTATAAGAAAGATAATACAAACAATAATTTTATAATATTCAAAATAAATGCTTCGCACGAGGTGTCGCCTTGTTATCCTTCTCCGTCTAATATGCTGATGGCTAGTGGCTGACAGCTGACGACTAAATTCCTTCCGCGAAGCGAAAGGAATTTATGACTTGGATACAAATTAAAGTCACAATAAAAAGCGAAATGCTTGACCCTGTGTGCGCAGTTATGAGTATGATTTCAAACGGACTACAGATTGAGGACTATTCCGATATTGAGGACAGAATACTTGACGGCGTATATGGAGATTTAATTGACGAGAGTGTTTTAAATGCAGATAGAGAGCACGCAAGCGTATCTGTTTATGTAAGCGCAGATAAGCCCAGCGAGGACTACACGATTTTTATTAAGGAAAAGCTGGATGCATTGAAAATTGAACACTCCCTCGAGCTTATTTCCTTAAATGAGGAGGATTGGGCAGATTCCTGGAAGCAATATTACAAGCCCATTAACATTGGCGAAAGACTGGTAGTTGTGCCAATGTGGGAAAAATATGATGCAAAGCCACACCAGGTTATTGTAAAAATGGACCCGGGTATGGCATTTGGCACAGGCACACACGAAACCACCCGTCTTTGTGCAACTCTGCTTGAAAAATATGTTACACCTGATACAAAAATGCTTGATGTAGGCTGTGGCAGCGGTATTCTTGCAATCTGCGCATCTAAGCTAGGGGCTAGCGAGTGCTACGCATACGATATTGACCCTGTGGCTGTAAAGGTAGCAAGAGAGAATGTAAGGGACAACTCCTGCACTAATATTGAATGTGATGTTGCCGATCTGCTTAAGGGCATAAAGCCACTTAAATACGATGTAATCACAGCAAATATCGTAGCCGATATAATTATCAGAATGTTGCCCGACATACATAATTTTATGCACAAGGATACCGTTCTTGTAGTGTCAGGCATTATCGACGAAAGATGTGAGGATGTTTATAAATCAATTAAGGAAAATAGCCTTGAAATTATAAACGAAATCCACGAAAACGGATGGCGTGCGATTTCATTGCGAATGCAATGAAATCAGTTATGATTGCTACGCAAGCTATGAGGCTTCGCCGTTATGATGCTAACGCAGTTATGAGCCTGACGGCGCTAGAGGTTAGAAATAGCAATCATATCATAACATTTGCGAAGCAAATTCATAACGCACGAAGTGCTTATAACTTTAATTAGCCCAAATTTTGGGCTTTTTTTATTGACTTTTTATATAAATATGATAAAATAAAAGTATAATAAGCATAGCGAGGTAAAATATGATAAAGCCTGAAAAGCAATTTTTTCTGTTTGGAATGGGCAACCGTGAAAAGTATGTGTATAAGGAGGGCGGACAGCTTATAAAAATCAGCACAAACGAGGTTATTTATAGCTTCGATATTTTAAGAGAAAGGTTCTTTTATGATAGATATATGATAGTTATTTGGACAAATGACAAAAAAATCTATCAGCTATACGAAAATAGCTATGGCGTGTATCTTGAGGATATAACAGACGGTAAGGTAAATTCAAGGGAGCTTATAACGAGCGGTGACTTTATTAACCTACCCGATTTTGAGGATTATAAATATCCCGAGCAATTAAGAATATTAAATCACGAAATATTAATTAGCTTTAAAAATGGCAAGCCTGTACCAAATATTTATGTTTATACAAATCCTTGGTACCGTGATGGCGCTATGATGGCGATGTGCCTTGAAAAGACTAAAAATCTGCACCTGATGCGCGATTGGGCGCTTAGCGTTACCGACCTTTATGACAGAAACAATAAGGGCAACTGCGAGCCGGATAATCTTGGTCAGCTAGCCTTTATCCTTTCATATTTTGTTGACAAGAATTATCCTCTGATTTTAGAGATACAAAAGGAAGCCGACAGAATAATGGAAAACGGTCTTTTAACAGGAATGACTGACTATAGCCACCACGAAATTTACTCGACTCTTTGGCTTAAATTAGCATATGAAAGGCTAAATATGGACACATCTGCTATAAAAATACCAAATGAATTTGATTCCTACGCAAGAATGTTTTGGATGGATAAAAATGATGTAGAGCTAGCTACGCCATATGACAATCCATATGACGAAAGGTATCCATATCTATCTTGGGCAAGATACCACTTTAATGGTGACGAAATTCCTAAGGAGCTTCTTTTATTACAGTACCCAATGAGCTGGGAAATTGAAGCCTCTGAGGCAATCTACGAGGATATTGCCCCACTATCCACCGAATACGCAAAAAATAAATGTGGCGCGCCTCATTCCTGGCACGCAGCGGAGATGTTTCTTTATTTAATAGAAATGAAATAGCAGCCAGCCGCCAGCTGCAAGCAATCAGCGAGATTTGATTAGTACATTTACAACAAAATATTTTATTAAAGCACAATACTTTTAAACTGTCAAAGAGCAGAAAGATTTTGAGAAAATAATGAAGGAGGCACAAGAAGCGCTTAAGCAAATAAATTAAATCGCCCAACGCTTTGGGCGATTTTTTGTTATTTATTGACATTTATAATATTTTATGTTAATATAAATTTGTATAAGTCTTTATACGAAAATTTATTTTATAAGGAGAAAATATGAAAAGGAAAATT
>JAGAJV010000057.1 GCA_017625915.1 Clostridia bacterium | reverse complement strand
TTGAACAAGCGAAGAAGCAATACGGGTATCGCACAAATCGTTGCGGCGATACTCATATTGAATATCCAATAAAAGATTTCTCCAAGCATTGTATCACCTCTTGTCGATCAATTTTCGAAGCTCGTCGATTTCATCCTTTGTTAGCTTTTCATCTTCTATCAAAGCCGAAAAAAGTGCTTTTCTTGAACCGCCAAAGAGCTTGTCAACCAAGGTCTGTGTTTCGCTTTCACAAACATCTTTTTTGGAGATAAGTGAAACACAAATAAAACCGGGATCGGTACGCTTGATATATCCCTTTGCCTCAATTTTTTTAATAACGGTGTACGTGGTGTTTTTATTCCATCCCAATTCCTTATCTGCAAGGATACTTAATTCTTTAGCACTGATGGGTTCATTTGCCCAAATCAGCTCCATAACCTTTAATTCGCTGTCAAATAATTTTTGCATAGTTGCAACCTCCAGACTATTGCTGTAGTATATACTATCACAATAGTCTGCGTTTGTCAATAGTTTTTGAAAATTAGCTGGTTCAATTTCTTTCGGAGAAGAGATGGATCTGTTTTGGAAGGGACTATTTGTAAACAAATTGTGTCTAACGCAAAACCGGAAGAATTTGAAACCCTGTCGTGAGTTCAAGTCCTTCCGGTCGCTTGCGTTCCGTATTCAGTTCTTGAAAAATCGCATTTTCGGCAGTTCGAATCCTTCGCCTCGAAGAAAAATCGAAAATGGATCTATGGAAATCTGAAAAAAGTTAGGCGCGAAAAAAGCGGAGAAATCTCTCGAAATCTCCGCTTTTCTCGTTTTTTCTCGGTCGGATCTAAATCGACCTAAAGACTTGGCAGGGGCGCAAAGACTCGAAAAAATTTTAAAATCTTTGTTTAAAAGTAAAAATTGAAATTGTGACGACAGAATGACGACACTATTTCATATTTTTGTTCATTTTATCGACAACCTCGTCAAATGATTTTTTGCGAAAAGCTGTGTATATATCCATTGTAGTTGATAGTTGTTTGTGACCTAAAATTTCTTGTACTGCTTTATCCTGTACACCGGATTCAAAGGCTATTGTAGCAAAGCTGTGTCTTAATTGATGTGCTGATGCATTAATCCCTGTTTCTTTTCTAAACTTGTTGTATTGGTATCTGAATTTCTTTTTTGAAATAGGTGTTCCGTCTTCATTACATACAATAAAATGTTCACTGTTAGATTTTAAAGGTAATAAGATGTTATACAGTGTATCTAAAAGTGGTACTATTCTTGTTCCTGCTTTAGTCTTAGGCTCTTTAATGCAAGCCTTGTTACCTTCATAGTAAATTGATTTTGTAACAGATATTATTTTGTTTTCAAAATCAATGTCCTTCCATTGTAAAGCTAGAATTTCGCCTCGTCTTAATCCTGCAAGTAGTGCGATATATGGAAATACCCACATATCAGAGCTTTGTAGTATGATTTTTTCTTCTTCAGGCGTTGCTGGTGGTCTTTTGCTCTTTGGTAGGTTTTTAGGTAGTTTAACGGACGCACAAGGGTTATATTCGATATAATCCTTTATAACAGCATATTCAAAAATTCTATTTAAAACCATTTTCTTATTTGAAATAGTTTTTTGTGCATAGCCTTTTTTTACAAAAGTATTTATATATTCGTTTATATGCTTTGGCTTTATTTCTTTAATATATGTTTCATTAAAGTATTCTATTGCTTCTTTTAATGCTACCTTGTAAGAGCCTTTGGTTTGATAAGATAGTTCTTGTTCGGCTTCGTCCCACCATTCCCAAGCAACATCTTTAAATAGTTCACCAAATTCAAGCTTCTTTTCATATTCCATAATATTTTGAAAAAGCTCTTTTTCAGTTTTACCATAAAAGGTTATACGCTTGCCCTCTTTGGTAGTAATCTTTTTTTCATATCTACCGTCTTTTCGTTTAGTGTATTTTGGCATAATATTTCCTTCTTGACAAATTTAGTCTACTGTGATATTATACATACGGAGTCATCCATATGGTGGCGGTTGTAGGGGTCCTCAAACCGAAGAATGAGGTTAGGGGTTCCCGTTAGCTCCTTTTTCAATGAAAGGGGAGTGAATTTCTTTTTCTCCCCTTAATAAATTTGAGGGGAGGTGATAGTATGTACATAACCTTAGCTGAGCTTATTATGTTTATTACTTTATTTATCACTTTTGCCGATTATATTCGTCGTCAAAAATAAAAAGAAATAATCGCCTTGCTTTTGGAACAGGAAGGCGATTATTTCGTTTTCTAACTAGGAGCTAACCGTTATCGGATGGCTCTTTCTATATTTATTATACTCATAATCGCTCAATTTGTCAATATGTAATTTTAAATTCACTCGAAAGAGTGATTTTTTATTTTCCGGACGTACGGAATTATTTTTTCCACCTTGGCATAAATCCGTATATTTCATTGGCTAAGGTAGTTATTTGTCTTAATAAGTTTGTTTTAAATGTTTGAGTGTCTTTTTTAGGGTCGTCTGCTTCAATGCTTATGTAAGGAATGTTGTACTTTTTGTAGAGTTCTTCTTTTTCTTTTCTTTCTTCAAGATATTTAGGTGTTTTCATCCCCCAATATTCTATATAGATACCTTGGTCGTTTAAAATTGGAATAAACCAATCGCATTTTTTTCTTTTTTCTGTGATTTCTTCAATGTTTTTTCCATAGCAGTGTAAGATATATGCATGATATAAAATATCGTCTATTCTTACTTCCATATCTGAATCAACATTGTGGCCGTCTTCTGCGGTATTAATTTTACTTTTGTTTTCGTCTTTTTCTATAATGGCATCTTCTAAATTTTTATTTTCACTTGGTGCTTTTTTTCTTTGTAGTAACGTTTCAACGTCCTTGTAAACTCTGTCAATTAACGAAGAATCGTCATTATATTGTTCTGCTACCATAGCAATTGCTATTAATTTATTACATTGTTTTTTTGCTTCTTCTATATTGTTGATTATCAATATTCTTTCTTTTAGATTGTAATAATAATCTCTTGTTTTTCTTGTACTTGCATTTTTGTCTAAGCTTTCCATAAAGTCTTTCGTTTCATAATAACAATTCTTGCATTGAGGTTTACCTTTTGAGTTTTCACCACAAACTATACAATTAGTTTCTTTTTATTCACCAAAAATTTCGAATAATTCATTATTTTGTTTCTTTTGACATTCTTGACATGTATCATTAAGTCCAAAATAATCTTGTTTGCATATTTTGCAATTTTTTGGTTTTGTTGATACATACTCTTTATAATAATCATTGTATTCTATTTCACCGGCTTTTAACATATCAGCATGTTTTCCACATAATTTATCTTTACGGGCGTTTCCCATGTATACTCTTGTTGGTTCTCCACAAATTGGACATTTTAATTCATTTGACATTTTTATATTCCTCGTTTCGTAATTATGTAATATTATTTTTCTTCTAAAAAGTTTATTTTGCCTTCTTTATAATTTTTAGGATTTAATTTATATTCTAAAGCACTTTCTATATCTTTTGCATCTGTGCTTTCATATAAATTTATTAGCGTTAATCCTGCGTTCTTATATATGTTTAATTTTGATTTTTTTGTTTCTGTATATTCAATGTTGCTTTCGTCGTATCCCCAATATTCAATATATACTTTTTTATCGCCTATAAAAATACAAAAATCAGGGTGTAATGGAATCATTTCGCCATATTGATTTTTTAATTTTATTTCTTTTTCGTATGCGTGTTTAATATTATTGTCAAATAAGTAATTGTCAACCTCTCGCTCTGCTTTGCTTCTTACTATATGACCATCTTTTGTTATTAATTTTTTTGATGTAAAATCTTCTTCCAAAATTTCTACATCTTTGCAGTTTATTATTTTTAATGTTAATGTTTTATTTTTGTATTTGTGATAGCATTTGTTACAAAATTTATGTCCGTTTGCTTCATCACCACAAGTTACACATTCTGATATATCAAAATCAAAACATTCTTCATAATTTTCGTCAATTATTTCAAAATCTTCACAATTATCAATTTTTACTAATATAGATTGATCTTTATATTTTCTATAACAAGATTTACAGAATAAATACCCATTTGCATCTTCGCCACAAAGGATGCATTCGGATTCGTTATAATCATCTTCGTAGTAGTTACTCATTTGTTTACCTCTTATATTTCATAAATTACAGATATTACTAAATAATCTTCCTGTTTCCAAGGGAAGATTATTTTTGTTTTATAAAAGTGGGTTCAATTATTTTAATAGAACTATTATTTTCTTCTTTATTTTCTATTTGCAATAAAATATCTACAGCATTTTGGAGTTCTGGTTTATTTCTATAAGCTTTAAGAATTCTTTTTTCTTTTTTTGTAATGTTGCAATCTGCTTCTTCTTCTCCAAGTATTAGATAACTAACAGTTACATTAAAAATTTTACTCATTTTTATGATAGCTTCAATGTTCGGTTCGGAAATTCCTTTTTCCCATTTTCCTATTGCTTGTTGAGTTAAATTTAGTAAATCAGCTAATCTTTGTTGTGATATGTTATTTTGGTTTCTTAATTCTTTTATTCTGTCTCCTATCAAAAATATCACTCCTTTAAGTTGTTATTTTCCTTTTTTTACTCAATATACTTTTATTATATACGAAAAAAAGTATTATGTAAAACGAAAAAAAGTTGTTAAATCCTATTGACAACAACTTTTTGTTGTGATAATATAAGTTTAAAGACAACTTTTTGTTGTTAATTTAAGGAAAGAGGAAAAAGGAAGAGGAAAGATTATGATAGCAAGAAAATTTATTCGATTAAACTTTGATGGTGATGTATTTTTCATTACTGACATCAGACGAACAAAGTTTACAATCAGTGAAAAAGAGTTCGATAGTGGAGAGCTTGACGAAATGTGTTTTGTTTGTAACAAAACAGGAAGAATGTATTCGACATTTACAATTAATAGAAATTATGTTTATGGCTTTGCTCATAAAGTGTCAGTACATTTTCTTTATTGTATGAATTACAGTAAAAAGATTTTTAAGTATCACGAAAAAAATATTAGAAAAATCAGTTCGTTACCATTTCCACCAAACAATTTTAAAATTTACTTTGTTTATTGTGAAGCTGGAGAGCATATGTTATCAGCATTTATACATGCTGATAGCGAAAGCGAAGCAAAAGAAAAATTAAAAGTATATGTTCAAGAGCAGAAGAAGCTGCATCCACGCAAGTATAAAAATCTTGATAGTAATTTTAAGATTGTTTGTGAAATATAAAACACTCTACGGAGTGAGAGTCCGAAGAGTGTAAAAATTATTTGCATAGTGATTTTAGTTTGTTTAATTCTTCCTGTTGTTTTTTGTTTAAGTTTACAGTTAGAATTAATGTTTTTCGATTTGGCTTTTGATCTTCCGGTATACATGCAGGTTCTGATTTTAAGTAGTTAAGTAAGTAAACTATATTTCTACTTGATTTTGGCATTATTTCTAAGCGTTTTTCTCCAGTGAAATCACTTAAAACATATTGTTCTCTGTATGGAAATTTTTTACCGTTTTCTAGCCAAAGAACTGTATCTTGAAGCTTTTTTAATACAGTACCTTTGTTTGTTATAACACTAAGATATGTCACACCTAAAATTTTCATTATGCAGCCCCCTTTCAATAGTCGTTAATTTAATTATAATTTATAAATTTATATAAGTCAATATAAGAAAAGAGGAAAAAGGAAAATGAAAAAATTTATTGTTACACAATCAAGAAGAGTTATTAAAGAAGTTACCGGTTCTGTTGAAATTGCAAAAGACTATGTTGAAAAAGATTATGTATCTTACGGAATTTTGGTCGACGGTCTTTATGTTGCTGAAGGTTTAACTGAAGACGAAGCAAAAAATCAATTATTGTTAATTGCAGATTTTCTTAATCGTAAAAATACAATTAATGATGCTGTTTATTTTATGCCGGTGCTAAAACAAAAAAACAAAAAATATCGTCTTACAATTTGGTCGCATTATGAAGAAGATGAAGCAGAGCCGTATACAGTTGATTTCGACACTATGCCTGATGCATTAAATGCAAAGGAGCAATATGAAAATGAATTAACTCTTGCAGGTCAACATGCTTATTCAGTTTGTGGCCCAGATTTAATTGAGGTGAAATTATGAAATATGATAAACATAAAAAACTACATTTAAGCAATTGTGCTCATTTATCTTTGTGTAGAAAATCTCATGATAATCGTATTAAGTATAATTATCACGATGTAGTTTTTAATTTGCAAATAAAAAATAACAGAATACTGTCACAAAAGGAAAGAAAATCTATTTACAACGATTCTGTAAAGTTTGGCGAATACGGTTTTGCAAAACTTCGTGAAAAATATTTAAAAAAATAAAATCTTTAATTTTGATTTTTAATAGGTAAAGTTATTCAGTTTGTGGCCCAGATGTAATTGAAGAATAAGACTATTGTCCCGGTGTTATAGGCTCGGTTTCTTTTCATGTAATCTCCTTCAAACCCCCCTTATATATTTGCCCATTGTCCCGGGCCTATAACACTATTTATACATGTTCAAAATTTTTAATATAGAGGAAAATGAAAAATGGAAAAGGAATTAGTTATTTATGCGCCAGAGTTTCCTGCATCTAATGATAGCATGGCGGTGAGCTTTGTCAAGATGGTTAAGCTCAATCTGGTTGAGGCTCAAAAATCATTTTTTGAAATTGGTTTTCGATTGTATGAAGCACAAAAAAACGAGTATTACAAAGAACTAGGCTTTGAGAGCCTTGTAGATTGTGCCGAGCATCATTTTGATTTTAAAAAAACATTAGTTTACGATCTGATAAATGTTTATATAGCATTTAATGAAAATAATACAAAATTTATTAATCCTAAATATAAGGATTTTTCTCAATCTCAATTAATTGAAATGTCTAAAATTAAAACCCTACAGGTGATTTTTAGTTCTATGTGTAAGCCTACAGATTCAGTTAAAAAGATTCGTGAGGCAAGAAAAATTTTTACTAAGCATTGCCTGGAGCTGTATGATTGTAAATCCTTAGATAGTTTAATTTCGGCTTATGAACAAAAGCAGAAAAAAGATAAAGCCGATATTGTAATCGAAGAAGCTATAATTAACGGTGAACCTGTTCTCGAGGAAGAAAACGAAATCGACGAAGAGCCTATCCAGGTTACATATGAATCTAAAGGCATTGAGCTTAAAGCAGATGCACCAAAGGAAGAAAATACAGAGATAACAGAGGAAATTTTACCTGAGGCTAAGAAGCGTGACGAAATTTCTAAGGGCCTATATAATGAGCTTCTGAAGCTGTTCAGTTCAACGCCCGGCATATCCTTTATTATGCGTGATAGTCTTGCTAAGAAAATTCGCAAGCTTTTATATGAATATTTGAAATCACAGAAAAAAGAATTAGTCAATCTTTTGAATGCTGATTTTAGTAAATACGATTATAAAATTACCTTGCATGATAGAACACAAGCATTAAATGTTTTTATTGGAGTGCTATTAAACAATGTTTTTGAATGCTTGGAACCACCAAAGGAAAGTAAAAAATGACAAATATATTTTTGTATTTTATTTTCTTTATGTTTTTATATAGCATACCGTGTTTATGTTTTTATTTTGTTAATTTGATAGAGAAAAAGGAAGAAGAAAAATGGAAAAGCTTGGATACAGAGAAAATTACGAAAATTTAAATGAATTGTTTCCTGGAAGGGCTTCAATAAGTACTTCAGAGGCTGCATCCGTTCTTGGATGCTGTAATAAAACAGTTTTATCAGCAATTAAAAGAACACGAAATCCTATTCCAGCAGTAAAGGTATCTGCAAAGAAATATCTAATATCGATTACTGACCTTGCCAGGTGGTTGTCCTCTGAAAGAAGGTGATTGAATGGCTGAAAAGAAAATTCAAGAGCCTGTTGAAAATGAACAAGAGGAACAGGAAGAAAAGCAAGAATTTTATGTAGGTGATATTGAACCTGCTGAAGCCAGGTTTATTTGTAAGCTGTGTCACATTGCAGCTAATAAGCGCATGGCTGACAAGTTAGAATGTGCCGAGATAAAATTAAAAGGTCAATATTGTAGGCCCATTGAAAAGTTAAGGAATGTATTTCTATCGCAAAAGAAGGAATTAGAGGTAAGTAGAAAATACATATCAGCATTTATGAATGGTAGAACTGTATTCCGTAAGGAAGAGCTTGAACGGTTATATCGTGATAATATATCCGAGGGTGAGCGTTCCTTTGACGAATTTCTTTCATACTGTCAACTTAACGGTATTGAAGTGGTAGGTGATTAATGTGCCAGAGCTTCAGCCATTACTGCTATATAAATTAATTCCTCATTTGCATTATAAAAGTCAAATCTATGTCGATGTAATCGATATAAAGGATCTATTTTATTCCGGACAAGTATCAAAAATATATGAATGGTTTGCTTTTTCGGTTGTAAATTCAGCAACAATTATTCAAGTAGGCATTGATAGACAAGATGTTTTACATTTGAAAGTGAGAGCTAATTAATGGAAACAGTAAAATTTAAGATAATAGACGGAAGGCATATTAATATTGGTTGCTCCTTTGAGGATTATGTGAATACGGTTATCGAGAAGCTTCCAGAGGAAACGCCGGGACTAGTTTCATTTAAGCTGGTCCACATATCACCAGATTATTTTGTTTTTCAGCTGAAAATCAAGGAAATAGAGGAAGATGTTCCTCCATAGCATTTTTTACAAAAAACAATTGAAAATCTAACCGGAAAATTGCAAAAACAAGCGGTTTTTCGGTTGAGGGCGGACTTGTAGTACGCCCATTGCATAAAGCAAGTAAATTTCGCCAAAAAGTCAAGTGTCATAAGGCTTTAAGGCATTTTAAAAAATGTCGCCAAAATGCGTTTGGCGACAAAAAGTAAAGAGGGGGTGGACCATATTTTTTACATAGCGTAGAACGCAGTGCAATTTTTAATGAATTCACTCTGGAAGACCGAGAAAATTATTTCAGTATAAAATCTGATAAAGGTGTGGTTCACCATATCGACACCTACTATTATTCAGTAACTATTAAGGACGATTGTAAAAACAGTGAAAATGAAAATATGCTAAAGTTAATTAGCGTATTGCAACAAATGAAGGAGTATAAGCAGGCAAATCCTGCTGACACAGTAGAGTTTGCTGATCAGCTTGAAATTACTTCCTTTAGCTTTTCAATTTATCAGTATAATTTGCAGGTTAAAGAAAATTTTGATATTTTCATAGCGAAGAATATTATGACTGACGAAACACCGAGAATTTGTGTTCAAATTCGATCCAGGGCTCTTATCCTTATGGGAGAATTTAAAGCAATTGAGGAATCATTTAAATATGTTAAATTAATTTGTGATTCCTTCGATTTAAAAATCGATTCTTGTTTAGAAAACAGAGTTGACTATGCGTATCACACAAATTTAATTCAAAGAAGTACAGAATATTTATCTACAGAGTATTTAGAGGAGCATTTAAAATCGTCAATGCGATCCTTCCACTTAATCGGAAATATCGGTGACGAGCTTGAAATTAATACTCTTCAAATAGGTGTTCGTTCCTCAAATAGCGTTTTCTTTAGATTTTATAACAAATCCAGAGAGGTTATTGAAAATAACTATAAATCATTCTTTTTTGAACGCTGGTATCAAAAAGGGCTTATTTCAAAATATGATTTGTATGTTTACAAAAGAGCCTTTGAGCTTAAAGGCTATGTTACAGGGGTTCTGATAGGTCGTTGTGAATGGTACATACAATACGGTAATAGTGAAAATTTAAAATCTATGTTAAGAGAATTAATTACTAAATGCTATCAAAATAGTGATAATGCTCCTTTTTTAGAGAAAAAGATTAAAGGCATCTTACCGCCTGTTACAGTAATTAATAATATAGAGTTCCAAACAAAAAGGGCATTTTATTCTTCGTTTGATAAATGCATTAAAGAATTTAATTTTCATTTTACCGGTACACCGGAATTAAAAAGAGTTTATAAAATTCTTTATTTGCGTAAGGAGTTTTTAGACTTTTTAACATCAAAGGTTGTTTTGTTTGTCGATGGTAGAAAAACAAAAAAAGAAAAATATACAGAGTGGTGGTCGCGCATCCGTTCTTGTAAGCTGGATTATACCACACCGAAATTTTTCGAAATATACCGCAGCGCCGACCATTTGGCAGACGAAAAACGAGCTAAGCGAAGATTGTTAAATGCTATGGCAAGCTTCGTTGTAACAAAGAATGGTAAAAGCGAGAGCTTTACCGAGGATATTCGAGATACATTGTCGAGCTTGAACGATAACGATATCCAGGAAGTAAATGAAATGTTGAAATCCGGCAAGCTACCAAGCAAATTTTCAAATTTTGAATATCCGATAATTTCCGCACGTACGGAAAGAAAATTAAAGCCTATATATAATTTTACGAAAGAAGAACAGGAGAAAAAGGAAAATGAGAGTAAAAATTAGAGAAGTAAACATAAATAAAGGACAAGCCGATAAAAACGGCAATCCATACAATTTTGCAAAGGTTAAGGTTCGTTGTGAGCAAAATTCAACTTGCTTCTGGGTAAATATCGATAATAAGGTTTTCCCAACAGATAAAATCAAGGTTGGTAATGTTTACGATATTTATTTTAAGAGTGAAGGCTCTCAACATGTATCAGATGTTGAAGTAGTAGTAGGTGACCGTCCGGACGGAAATCAAGAACAGGCACCTGCATCAGCTCCTACATATGCAACAACCTTTCAAAATTTCGACGATATAGTCGATAAATCTACAGGCGAGGTAACGGACGATATTCCATTACCAGAACCACCTGCAGAAGTCCTTGCAGCTCATGAAAGAGATAAGGCAAAAAATAAAAAATAACCTACCAAAAAAATTGGCAGGTTATCTGAGAAGTCTACGCATAAAAGCCAAACGTTCTTCTCCGTCAACACGCATTTGCTGTTGCTCCCTATTTTCAAGGGGAAATGGCTTTTATAGTATATCATAAGAGGTGATTGAATGTCAAGTGTGAATTATAATTCTTCACACAATGGTGTTAGATTATTAACTTCTAAGGAAGCATGGGTTAAAACTAAAAAAGGAAAATTCAAGTTAAATCCAAATTATAAATTTATTGGTAAAGTAACTACCACTTTTCCTTCTGTTATTATAACTGCTTCTGATAATGTTCAACCTACATTTAAAGGTGACATAAATTCATTGAATAAAACAGCAAAAAATCAAATGGTCAAACATTTCTTTGGACCAAAAGGCAAAAGGAATAAAAACAAAGTAGCTTTTTTTGCTATTAAAAAATAGGTGATTTTATGGCATATAAAACAAAAGCACAAAAAAGAGCTTATAGAACAGGCTTGTTGCGAGGCTTAAAACGCAAGTCAAAGAAAAAAATCTATAGGCGAGGAAAAACAAAAAAATTCAAACCAAAGAAAAAAGTCCAACCATATTGGAATAATGATTGGTTTGATTTCGATTCAAAGGGCCGTATAAAAGGCTCATATACAGCAGATGGCTTTTTTGAGCCTGATTAATAGGTGATCATATGTCAAAGAAATCAAGAGATTGGGTTGACAAAAAACTTCGTTCTGGAGTTGATCTCGATCAACTTTATAATTGTGTAGGTATTTTTTCTAATCGTAAAAAATCAAGGGTTATGAAGGAAAAAAACTTAAACAATAAGCAATATGAAAAAAGATATAATTTTCTATATAACGCATTTTGTTATATGGAAGAATTGAAAGGAAAAAGAAAATGAGATTATCAAAAACAACTAAGAATGCATTATTAATAGGCGCTGGTGTTTTAGCAATCGTAATTTTAGTAGGATTGCTCGGCTTTGCGACAGGCGGATTCACTGAAACTAACCCGGAAAATTGGGAGCTTTATTCAATCAACAAAAACAACTATTTCAAGCTAGACGATTATACCGTAAAGACATCTAATTCCGGTAACGGTTATTCAATTTCCGTTGACGATTATGGTCAAATTAAGGTATCTGGCAAGAACGAAACAGAATCAGCAGTTGAAATTGCAGTACAGAAAATAACACTTCCAGCAGGTACATATACATTTACATCCGGTGCAACAGGTACATCTAATAACGGATATAATATGTGTCTAAAAAATTCAACTCAAACAATTCATGCTGACTATGGTGATAACACATTCACTCTTGAAAGCCAAACAACCTTTACAGCATACATTAACATTGGTGCAGAAAAAACATGTAATATTACATTTTCACCTGTAATTGTAGAAGGTGAAGAAAAAGGCAACTTCTTTAATGTTGGCTCTGGTAAGTAATTTTTAATCGATAAGGGAATACGCACAAGTGTATTCCCTTGTTTTGAAAGGAGTTTAAAAATGAAAAGATTTTTATGTTTCTTTTTTGCATTTTTAACAGTTTTTTCTCTTTGTGTTCCAACAATGGCAGTTAACCTTGACGATTTACCGGCGCTAGATATGGATAATACATCAATAGAGTACGACTTTGAAAGAGTATTTTTAAAGGAATATTCAGTTAACGATTATTTTGAAAATCCTTTAAAAACTCAACCAGAGCTAATTACAATGGCTGAAAAGGGGTTTAATGAATATTCGTATAATTTATTCAATGAAGAGCTTATGCTTGAAAGTTCAAATATCAAAAAAGCGGATGTTGGTTATGAAGTAAACGAATATTTTAATTCGTTTTCTTCGAATAACTTTTTGGTAAAGCATTTAAAAGCTGTAATAAAGCCA
>JAGAJV010000056.1 GCA_017625915.1 Clostridia bacterium | reverse complement strand
GAGCGAAAACGGCGATAACATCCCACATTAATGGAGAAAAACATAGTTTTTCAACCTTATTATTTACAAGCAATTATTAGTTAACTAAATCTTGCTATTTTTCGTGGGATGTGGTTATGCCTTAATGTGTCAGCCTCTTTTTGATTAATTGCTCCATTTGTGTATTGCTAACGGCTATAAGCTTATAAGTATTGCACGGCAGGGTGCGCCGTCACTTCCACCTAGCAGTAAGGGCGCTGATGATAAAAGATAGACACCCTCGGGGACTTTTTCTAAGCGAATACCCTCTAAAAGAACGATTTCCTTATCTAAAAGCACCTTATGAACAGGAATAGGCGCATCCTCCGGTCCTACTGTTTGAGATTCGTTACCTATTAAATATATATTTGCATTTGCAAATACGAGTGATGCTTCGTAGGTTATGGTGGCATTACCCTTAATTAAAATGCGTTTTTCTGCGCCTGTGTGTGCGTTTTTGGCTTTTTCAAGGATTACTTTTGCATCGTTTTCGGTTATATCTCCACTATGCTCGCAAACATAGGAATAGCCTACAAGCTTATCAAGTGGAATTTGCTCAACTGCTTTTCCCTTTTCATAAAAATGATAGGGCGCGTCTATGTGGGTGCCATTGTGGGCGCACATATAAAATGCAGTTAGATTGCATATATCGCCCTTTTCCATTTTTAAGACCTCTTCTCTTTTAGGTATGGGGTCACCCGGGAAAACAACGCACGAAAAAACCTCTTGTGAAATATCGTAAATTTCCATTTTGACACCTCCTTAAAGCTTTTGCGACATAATAAGCAGCTTTCTTTTTTGGATTGCTTTCACTGTAGCTGATGCTTTCATTTCTTTCATTAAGCTACTTGCAAATTTAACTGCCAGCTTATCTGCTTCCTCAATTTTTTGAGTGCAATCTAATATATATGCGTCCTCTCTATTTGCTATTGAAATGTCTCCTGCATAATAAAACAGTGGCGGGCAATTATTACCCAGCTCTCTTTTTATCAGCTTTGGATATGTGCTATCTGCTCTGGTTACCACACCTATGCCTATATTTTCGTATTTTGAAAGCTCGAAATAAAGGCTTGCGGTTCTGCCAATTAGATTAGATAGTCTTTTAGCATAATCCTCGCTTATAGCTAAATTATTTATAAAATCCTCTGTTGAGTATTCTAAAAGCGCCTCGGGCTGTGCTCCCTTTTCCTTTAGAATTAATGCCAGCTCGCTCCATTCCTGTGATGTTAAGGGGATTGTGTTTCCTTGACACAGGGTGCTACATAATGATATTATTGCTACTGAATTTTTGTTCATTATACCTCTCCATAGCTATTGTCAGCAAGCACAAAGGGGTAAACCTCCCTTGTTCCCTGCTCCATAATCTTATATCCACATACTGTCAGTGTCCAACGGGAATTAACTATATCATCAACTAGAATTACCTTTTCGGGATATGATATATTTTCCTTTGCTACAAAGGCTTTAAATGCGTTTGCACACTGATAGGAGCTGTTTTCCATTTCGTTTTGCGGTCTTGACGGTAGCTTGTCAAGCAGCTCCACAAATTCGATTTTTAAGCTTGTAGCAAGCTCCTTTGCAAAGCTCTTAACAATATCACTCCTTAGTGATGGGACGCAGGTTATGTGAGTTATGCCTTGCTCCCTTACTAAATCCCTTAATAGCTCGGCGCTTTTGCCCACTAGCTCCCTACAGAAAAGCTGTGACTGTCCGTTTTTATCTCTCTTAACAAGCTCGCCGTAGCCAACCTCGCCATATTTGGATAGACAAATTCCTTCCTTATTTATATATTTAATTAAGGAATTGGTTGTTACATCACTAAAGACAAAGCGCTTTCTCGGCTCGATTACCATTGATAATCTATCAATATACTCTGATGCGATTTCCTTGGCTTTTAGTGACACACTCTCGGGTAAAAGCTCTCTGCCTAGGCAGTTTGAGCAGCTGCCACATTCCTTGGCGGTGTAGTCGTCAAGGCTATTTACAATGAATTTACTATAGCATTCCTTGGTTGAGGATAGCTTTATCATTTGACTTGCCTCCATACGCCTGATTTCAGTTATAGAATTGTATTTT
>JAGAJV010000010.1 GCA_017625915.1 Clostridia bacterium | reverse complement strand
CCATTGATGTCAACACCAAAATTGTACTTGATTGTCTTTGTAAGAAGAGCTGCACCGCCCCATTCGTATGCATCACGAAGCTCGCCAATGCCTACAAGAGGAATGTAAACAAGAATTTGCTCCTCGATTGTTACATATGTAACCTTCTTTGTTTCTGTATTAAATGATGCAAGCATAATAAATGTAGCAAGACCATCATTAGAATTAGCAAATTTGTTTATACCATAAACAGTAAAATTATAAACATTCTCGCTTGACTTTATGCTATGAGAAGCTTCAGCATAGTTCAAAAGCGCATCATTTGTAGCCTTGATGTATTTTTCGCTACTCATAAAGTCTAAGCTGTAAATATTCATATTGCTAATTTCCGGGGCTATTTCAATCTTTTCCTCATCATAGTGACCGGAATTTATTTTGGATACATAGCTATCTACAATAAGATTGATAACTAAAAGTGCGATTGCACACACAGCTAGAACGATAAGTACGATTGCAAGAATTTTAGCACCGGCAGTCATTTTACTTGACTTTGCAGCAGCAGGGGCTACATTTGGAGCTTGGTTAGGAGCAATAGTAGCGCGATCAGCTGCAGCAACATTATTTTCGTTGTTGTAGTCTATTCTTTTGCTCATTTTGAGTCCTCCTTATATCGAAAGAATACCTTTAATATGTTTTATTATATATCAAAATATCAATATTGTCAACAGTTTTACAGTAAAAAAATAATATTTTTCAAATTTATTTAAATAACCACTCGACGCTTTTTTCAGAAAATTCTCTTAAAAAATATACATTTGACGAGTTTACGACGATTTCTTTGTTATTTAAAGCGGAAATCTCGTCGTTTTTTTTCTTAAAAAGCAGCTTATAAGAGTAAAGCGCCTGATGCTTGTAGCCTAGCTTTTTATCAAGCTCTATTTTTCCATATTTACCATCACCTAGAAGCGCATGACCGATTGATGCCATATGTGCTCTTATCTGGTGAGTTCTGCCTGTTACAAGCTCAATTTCAACAAGTGAAATATCCTTGCTTTTGTTATATTCAAGCTCAGTATATTTTGTAATGATTTCCTTTGCACCATTAACCTGTTTTTTTAGCACCTTGACAAGATTACCTCTTTGGTCTTTTATCAAAAAGTCGCATAATGTGTCTGTTTTTTTAGGCAATCTGCCATGTACTACACATAAATATTTTTTAGTTATTTCGTTATTTTTTATTCTTTCATTTACTGCTCTTAAGCTAGGTGCGTTCTTTGCAGAAATAACCATTCCACCTGTATTCCTGTCTATTCTATTACACAGTGCAGGAGCGAAGGAATTTTCCTCGTTTGGCTTATATTCACCCTTTTGTACAAGATATGCTTGAATGTGATAAATTAAGGTATTTCTGTCCTTAATATCGCCATCACCACTTGTTTTGCCGTCACCGTCTCCACTGTGAACTAAAATTCCCGGGGCTTTATCACAAATTAATACGTTTTCGTCCTCGTAGACTATATCAATTTGAGGCTTGATGGTTAGAAGCTCGTTATCGGTGATTTTGTTGGAAAATAAATCCTCACTTAAAAACATTTGCACAGTATCGCCTAAATTTAGCATCTGCTTTTGCTCTGCCCTTTTGCGATTAACCTTAATTTTTTTAGTGCGAATTGCTTTATACATTAAGGATATTGGCATACCCTTAACTGTTTTTAATATAAATTTATCAAGGCGTTGTCCTGCATCGTTTGCATTGATTGTAAATTCTCTCATTATTACTTCCTTAATTTTGTTTCTATTTATATTATAAAATCTAATCAAAAATATTTCAAGTATTATTTCATAATTTCATTTACATATTGAAAAAAATGTGATAAAATATCACAAGAGATTTTTTTGGAGGTGAGCTTTTGAATAATATCAAGGCGTCAATTATAACTCTTGGCTGTCGTGTAAATCAATATGAAAGTGATGCTATTATGCAGGAGCTTGTAAAAAACGGCGTTGAGATTTGCACTCACAATGATATTTGTGATATTTATATCATTAACACTTGCTCAGTAACCGGGGAAAGCGATAGAAAATCAAAGCAATTAATAAGACGCTGTGTTTCTAAAAGCAAGGACGCTGTTATTATAGTTACAGGCTGTTTCTCGCAAATAAACCCCGAAAAGGCGCTAGGCATTGAGGGTGTTGATTTTGTTTGTGGCAACAATGCAAAATCAATGATTGCTAAAAAAGCGCTAGAGCTTTACAAAGAGAAAAAAGAGCCACACATGTGTGTGCCTGACATATTTAATTGTAAATTTGATGTTATGCAGGTAGGCGCTCCTTTAACACGCACTAGAGCTTTCATTAAAATTCAAGACGGCTGTGAGTCTAAATGCGCTTACTGTATAATTCCTTACGCAAGAGGAAATGTGCGTTCAAATTCGCCAGAAAATGTTATTAATGAGGTTAAAAACATTGTTAGCGAGGGGTGCTATGAGGTAGTTTTAACCGGAATTGAAACTGCTGCATACGGTAAGGATTTTAAAAACGGCTACGGTCTTGGAGATTTACTAACTGAAATAAATAAAATTGAGGGTCTTCGTCGTATTCGCTTAGGCTCCCTTGACCCTGCTTCTATCACAAAAGAGTTTGTTGACAAGATAAAAGCACTTGATAAGGTAATGCCACATTTTCATATTTCTATGCAAAGCGGCTCAACAAAAATTTTGAATTTAATGAAGCGAAAATACAATATGGATATGGCAAGAAAAAACATTCATTATTTAAAGGAATGTATTCCTAATGTGATGCTTTCTGCTGATATTATAACAGGCTTTCCGCAGGAGACAGACGAGGATTTCCTTGAAACCCTAGAGTTTTTTAGACAGGAAAGATTTTTACATATTCACATTTTCCCATATTCTAAGCGCGAGGGTACTGTGGCAGCGAAAATGAGCGGACAAGTAGCTGAAAATGTTAAAAAGGATAGGCTACATATACTTGAGGAGCTTCAAAGGGACATCAGGCGTGATATGCTTAATGGAATTGTTGATAAGTGCTTGGAATTAGAGGTGCTATGTGAAGCCTTTGACGGTGAATTTGTGTCGGGCCATACCGCTAACTTTTTAGAGGTAAGAATACCAAGTGATAAAAAAATCAGTGGCGAGTTTGTAAAGGTTAAACCCTTTGCTACTGACGGAGACTATATTTATGCTGAAATTATATATTAAAAATGCTAGCAAAAAATTGCTAGCATTTTTAGTTATTTATCTTCCTTTGCAGATTCGGCAATTGTGTTTACAAGTCCAACTACATTTTGTAGGTCGCTTGGAATAATTATCTTTGTTGCGTTGCCGTCTGATACCTTTTCAAAGGATTCAAGCTTCTTAAGTGTTAGGTATGCTTGGTCAGGGTTTGCTTCATTGATTAATCTGATTGATTCAGCTTGCGCTTGGTTAATCTTCAGAATTGCCTCAGCCTCTGCCTCTGCCTTCTTAATTCTTGCTTCCTTTTCAGCCTCAGCACGAAGGATAGCTGCTGCCTTTTCAGCTTCAGCTTCAAGAATCTGGCTTTCCTTTTTACCCTCTGCAACTAGGATGTTACTTGACTTTTCGCCCTCTGCACGAAGGATAGCTTCTCTTCTTTGACGCTCTGCCTTCATTTGCTTTTCCATTGCATCCTGGATTTCAGCAGGTGGCTTAATGTTCTTAAGCTCTACTCTGTTAATCTTGATGCCCCATGGGTCTGTTGCTTCGTCAAGAATTGAACGGATTTTTGCATTGATTGTATCTCTTGATGTAAGAGTATGGTCTAGTTCTAATTCACCTATAATATTACGAAGTGTTGTTGCTGTAAGATTTTCAATAGCTGCGATTGGATGCTCAACGCCGTAAGCGTATAGCTTAGGATCTGTGATTTGGAAGAATACAACTGTATCAATTTGCATTGTTACATTATCCTTTGTAATAACAGGCTGAGGTGGGAAGTCAGCTACCTGCTCCTTTAAAGACACCTGCTTTGCTATTCTTTCAAAAATTGGAATTAGCACATGCAAGCCTGTTTGCCATGTTTCCTTGTAAGCACCGAGTCTTTCAACTACATATGCTCTTGATTGTGGAACGATTTTGATGTTAGCAATAAGAACGATTACTACAAGCGCTACTATTGCTAAAAGTACCCATAAAAGCCACATAAATTTTTCTCCTTTTTATTTTAAATTATTTTTTTATTACAAGCGCTTTATTGCCCTTGATTTCCTTAAATATTACTAGCTCATCCTTTTCGATGACGCTATCGTCAAGGCTTCTTGCGGACCATTCAAGACCGTTTATCTTGATTGTGCCCTCTCCCTTAACATTGTCAATTCTTTCTGTTACAACTGCAACCTTATCAAGATTTAATTCAAGATTTGTTTCTTGATTTTTGTTTTTCTTTAAAAACCTCTTTACAAGCCTTCTTGTAGATGCAAGTAATATCGCTGCTGATGCAATAAATATAACAAATTGCCATACAACAGGAAGATTTCCCCCGAAGCTTTTTACTATTGCAGTTATAATAGCAGTTATGCCTGCGCCTAATGCCAACCATATTGACACTAGCTGTGTAGTAGATAACTCAACTACTACAAGTGCTATTGCAAGCGATAGCCAAAACCAAACCATAGTTTTTCCTCCTTTGCTGTTTTATCAAATATTTGATTTAAATTTGTAAATTAATTATACCATGAGTTTTTTCAAAAATAAATAACAAAAAGTGCAAAATAACACCCTTTATTTTGCATTTTTTGAAAAATAACAGGTATTTTTCAGATTTTACCTTGAATTTATAAACGCAGTATAAATTTTTATGTTTTCGTCTAATACATTTTCAAGCTTGTATTTTTCAAGGTTAAAATTAATTTCTCTTGCATTTGATACTGCATTTATAAATGACGCTTCATCATTTAACTTATAAAGACATTCATTTGGTAAAAGGTCCTTATGTCCCTTTATATCACTTGCTACAATTGGCAAGCCTGCGTGCATTGCTTCCATAATATTAAAGGGCAGTCCTTCAATTTGCGAGGCGCACACATAAATATCACTGTTTAATAAATGCTCATACACATTTTTTGTAAAGCCTGTAATTGTTAATCTATCTAAGACATTTAGCTTTTTAGCTAGCTTTCCTATGCTTTTTCGTTCCTTACCATCGCCAACCAACGTTAGTGTATAATCAGGTAGCTTTTCAAGTGCTTTTACTAAAAATTGTTGATTTTTGCGTTTACTGATTTCGCCAACAAAGATAAGTCTTGTTTTATCTTTTCTTATTTTTTCAATTTCAGGTAGCCTTGGGAAATTAACTCCCATCCCGTTGCAAGCATACACCTTATTTAAGCATAGCTTATTTTTAGTTGCAATTTCGTAATCCTCACTATTCATTGTAACGATATCGTCTGTTTGCTTTTTAAGAATTTTTTCGCAAAATAAATATATGCTTCTTTTTAATTTTGATGTGTCCTTAGAAAACAAATATCCGTGTACTGTATTGATTACATAGGGGCGATTTTTTAGTCCCTTCATAGCTAGGCGAACAAAAAATGCTGATAGCGTTGTATGCAGATAAACTACATCAAATTTCTCTTTTTTTAAAATTTTTCTTATTTTAGGAACAATAAAAAGATTTTTTAAGGACAATACGCTTTTTTTAAATGAAATGTTATAATCTGCGCCCTCTCCCTTTGAGAGAATATAGACCTCATTTCCCTTTTCCTTAAAGCTATTTATGTAGGGACGGTGAAAATTGTTGATATGCACCATATTTGATGCTGAAATAAGTATTTTCATTTTACATATTTTTCGTTTCTGTTAAACATTTTAAATGGGGTGATTACTAAAATCTTTATATCGTAAAAGATTGACCAATTCTCTATGTATTTTATATCCATTTCTATTCGCTTTTCGATAGATGTGTCGCCTCTGTAGCCAAAGATTTGAGCAAGACCTGTTATTCCCGGCTTTACTTGATGCTTAACCATATACAGTGGTATTTTTTTGGAATACTCCTCCACATATTTGGGTAGCTCCGGGCGAGGACCAATAATTGACATTGAGCCAAAAAGCACATTAAATAGCTGTGGCAGCTCGTCAATGCCTGTTTTACGCATAAATGTACCGAAGCGAGTCTTTCTTGGGTCTTCGTCCGTTGTCCAAGCAGTGTCGGACTGGTCATTTTCCTTCATCGAACGGAATTTATACATTGTAAAGATTTCATTATTTTTGCCCACGCGCTTTTGCTTGAATATAACCTTACCCTTAGATGATAGCTTAACACCTATCATAGCAATTAGCATTATAGGTGAGGTTATAATAATCATAACAAGGGAAATTACTATATCCATTATACGCTTCATAACTGCGTTTGCTATATTATCAAGTGGGATTGCCCTGGTATTAATAATAGGCAGATCGCCTATCATATCAATTTGACATTTTGATTTGAAATATTTATAGGTAAGCGGAACAATAAGCGCTCTTGTACCGTGGTTATCGCATATATTTATAATTTCTTGAATTTCAATTTTTTCGTCCTTATCAAGAGAAATTACAACCTCGTAAGGATTTTCATTTTTAATTACTGTATCTAAATCGCTATAGTTACCTAGCTTTTGAAGATTTGTTTTCTCTTTATCTGTTATGCAACCGATAATATTGTATCCAAAGTGTGCATTGTATTCGATTTGCTCTTTAAAGGCAAGTGCACCTAAGCCATTACCCACGACTATGATTTTTCGCTGATATCTTTCCTTGGTTCGCAAATTATGAATAAGCTTGGTAGTTATTGTTCTCTTTATGCATATCGCCACAAGTGAAATTCCATAACACGCAAGCGCGAATATAAGAAAGCTCTTTTTTTCCTGCACAAATAGTACAATAAGCATTATTACCATAAAAAACGCAGTAAGGTGCGCTATTACCGTTCTTAAAAGCGCCTTATGTAATTTTTCAAATCTCTTTAAGGAATAAATATTGAACATAAAATATATTAATGAAGTTATTCCTGTTATAATCAGCGATATTGCCATTGCTCTCTTACCTATCGGCGCATTTATATAGGTGTTTAGCATTACGAATACAAGGTATAAGGTTGCTAAATTAATACAAAGGTCCATAAAAAAGCTTATCCACAAAAGCACGCTTTTATTTTTTTGTCCCATATTTTCCTCCTTTCAGTTAACAAAAAGCATTAATCCGAGGATTAATGCTTTAAGCTATTACAATACTTAATATACTCATCACAAACCTCTTTTGAATCTCCGTAGGCACGCATATGTGAATCCTCAATCCATACTGCCTTTTGGCAAAGATTTTTAATTTGTGACATATTATGGGATACGATTACAAAGGTTACTCCTCTGTCTCGTAGCTCGTTAATTTTAGCTGCGCATTTCTTTCTAAAGTTTTCATCGCCAACCGATAAAATCTCGTCAACTAATAATATATCCGGGTTTACATCTATTGCAATTGCAAAGCCTAGGCGAGCCACCATACCTGATGAAAAGTTTTTAAGCGGCATATTCATATAATCGTGAAGCTCTGCAAAATCAACGATTTCCTTGTACTTATGCTCGATTTCTCTTTTTGAATATCCCAGGATTGCTCCGTTTAGATATACATTTTCTCTTGCGCTTGCCTCATTATCGAAGCCTGCGCCGAGGTTTAGAAGCGGAGCTACCGTGCCTCTTACCATTACGCTTCCCTCAGTTGGCTTCATAATACCTGTAAGAATTTTTAAAAGTGTACTCTTACCGGCGCCGTTATGTCCAATAAGACCGATTGATTCGCCCTTTTTAACTGAAAAAGAAATATTGTCAAGCACCTTGTGCTTTTTCTTTTCCATTTTGCCCTTTATAAGACGAATTACAAATTCCTTAAGGTTGTCCACCTTTTCGTTTGGCAGAAAGAATTCCATACTAACATTATTTACCTCAATAATGTTTTCCGGCTCCTTTACTTCTACTACCTCGCTTTGAGCAACCTCGATATTTTCATTTTGTAGATTTTCTTTATTTTCCATTAAATTCACCATTAAATGTAGAATATATACTTACGTTTTGTGAAATTATACACGATTACTCCTATTACAAAGAAGGCTGCACCTATTAGATATAGTCTCATTAGATTCCCGGGTACTGCTTGTCCTGTTGATGAGCACCTATAAATTACATCTCTAAAATATTCAACATAGTGATACATAGGATTCAAATTGATAACGCCTGCTATGAACTTGCCAGATAGCTTACCATTGTCAATTTTGTCGATTTTATAGAATATAGGTGTTAAGTAAGTCCATAAGGTTAAGAATACCGTATAGAAATGCTGAATATCTCTGAAGAAAACATATAGTGTTGCTAAAATCATTGACATACCGTAGTTAAACAGGAACAATGCCGGAAGCATTAAAAATGCTAATAGAATATTCCAGCTAAAAACACTTTCGCCTCTTATCCATACAAATAGCATAACGCCTAAAAGTGCAATACAAGAAAACAGGAAGTTTACAAGTGCACTTAAGTTATTAGAGAGAGGGAAAACATAATATGAAATCTTATTCTTTGTTAAAAGACCTCTGTTGTGTACAAGTGATGTTAATGATTGGCTAGTAGCACCCCTCATCATATTAAAAATAATGTTACCGCAAAGTAGATATAATGCATATGTTTTGTCTGTTTCGCTATAATTAAGAATTGTGCCGAATACAAAATACATTACGAGCATATTTAAAAACGGATTTAAAACTGTCCAAAATATGCCTATAACAGAATTTCTGTACTGTATTTTTATATTCTTTTTCACAAGCTCTCTTGTGATGTTTGCGTTTTTCTTTGTATCACGCCATTTTTTAATGGCTCTTTCTTTAAGGGTTTCCTTATTAACAGGAATTTTTTCTTTTATACTCATAATTCATCCTAGTTTGATGTATTTATCAATAAATATTATAACACTTATAATATACTTTGTCAAGTTATAGTGTCTTTAATGCATTAATTACCTCAATATACATATAAAGTGAGCCGAGGCATAAAATTGATTTATTGTTTTTTTGCGCATCAATTATTGCTTCATTAACTGCTTCCTTTACCGTTTGGTGATATGAGGCTTTTGTTCCTAGCTTGGTATATACTAAAGCATAGTCTTTAGCGTCTAATGCTCTTTTGTTGTCAGGAGTTAGGCAAAAAACCTTATCTGCAATTTCGCTTATTTTGCTTGCGATAAAATTGTAATCCTTATCTGCCATTACGCCTGTTACTATATTTAATTTTTCGTTGCCAAGATATTGCTTTATGCTTTTTACAGCCTCGCATACGCCCTGTGGATTGTGTCCCCCATCAAAAATAACGAGGGGAGTGTGTGAGATTATCTCAAAGCGTGCGTGCCATTTTGCTTTTTCAAGACCGGTTTTAATAGCATCGTCAGAGATTGATAATCCTTTGCCATTAAGAATTTTTACTGCATTTAGTACATTTATTGCATTTTCTATTTGATATGTGCCAAGGAGTGATATTTTCAAGTCCTTATAGGTATCGAAATCAAAAAATGTGCCGTCAAGTGTTTGTTTTTTAATATTTAGTGTGCTTCTATCAACAATATAAAGCGGTGCGTTCTTGCATTTTGCTTCGTTTGAAATTACATTTTTAGCCTCATTGTCGCTTCCACACCACAATACAGGTATATTTTCCTTTATTATGCCTGCTTTTTCCCTTGCTATTTGAGGGATAGTGTCGCCCAAAATTGCTGTATGGTCAAATGCTATGCCTGTGATTACAGAAAGAATTGTGTTTTCTATGATGTTTGTTGAGTCAAGTCTGCCGCCTAAGCCACATTCCAGCACCACGTAGTCGCACTTTTTTCTTTTAAAGTATTCAAAGCCAATAGCGGTTATAAGCTCAAATTCTGTTGGCTTGTCCTGCATACTATCTGCTATCGGTTGAATTTGGGTTGTTATCTCAGCCAAGTCCTCATTACTGATGCTTTCGCCGTTTATGGCTATTCTTTCGTTAAACTCTTTTATATAGGGAGATGTAAAAAGTCCCACCCTGTAGCCGGATTCCTTTAAAACCTCGTGTAGCATTGAGCAAAAGGAGCCCTTACCGTTTGTGCCTGCTACATGGATAAACTTAAGACTTTTTTGTGGATTTCCCAGCTTTTCGCAGAGCTCCTTTATTCTGTCAAGTCCAGGCTTGCAAAAGGTCCATGACACTGAATGTATATAATCTAATGCTTCGTTATAATTCATTTTGTACCTCTGTATAGCCTACGATTTTTGCAAAGCTTTTTCTTTTTAAAAGTAAGCATAGAATTAATATTTCAATTGGTGCTATTATCAAATACAGCGGTATTCTCCAAAGAACAAGTATGCCATAGAATTGATGATACAGTCCTATTGGCTTAATAATAATTGAGCCTATTATGTGGGCTATAGCTCCTGACAGTATTATTTGCGCGCTTCCTTTTTTCTTTACCACATATTTTGACATTATACCTGAAATTACGCCTATCATTACTGCGCCTAAGGTTACTATAGGGTTTAACGGATATGCTTGCCCTGTCAATAGATAGCTTACAAGATCAGAGGACAAGCCAACCACACCACCTGCAATTGGTCCTAGCACTATACCTGTTAGTATAATAGGTAAATTTTCAAAGGTAATACGATATACTCCTCCAAAATCAAGCACACTTTTGCAGAAAATACCTATTACTGTGCTTAAAGCGGTCATCATTGCCATATTGGTGAGTAATTTAATCATTCTTTTAGTTTTTTGCACAAAAAAACACCTCCTAAAATGATATACAGATTTCGCAACCATTTTGGAGATGAGTCCAGCGGGATGCAACATACGAACCGCAGCCTATCAGCTTTCGTTCAAAGGGCAACTCCCCGTCCCTTCGACACTTGACGCTCGTACATTTACTCTGTAAAATCTATACCACAGTTTGCTGTAGCATATTTATACTATCACATATTATGTCGATTTTCAAGTGTTTTTATTAATTTTCAGTTTTTCGTCACTTAATATTGACAAATATGACTAATTAGTGTATAATGCTTTTTGCAATTTGAGAATCATTCTCAAATTTGAAAATGAATTTGAAAAGGACTAATTAATGAAAGAAATTTTACATAGTATTTGGCATGCTTTGTCTCATTCATTAGAGGAGCTACTTTTTACTGTGCCATTTTTGTTTTTGGCATATCTTTTAATGGAATATATTGAGCATAAAGCATCTACTAAAATGGAAAATACAGTTGCCAAAATTGGCAAATTCGGTCCGTTTGTAGGCACAGGGCTTGGCTTAATTCCTCAATGTGGCTTCTCTGCTTCCTGTAGTAATTTATATGCAACCGGATTAATTACTGAGGGTACACTTATTGCAGTATTTATTGCAACCTCTGATGAGGCTATTCCTCTTTTACTTTCTAAGCCTGAGGTTACAGGTGATATTTGGAAGTTTATTTTAGTTAAAATTATTTTTGGTATTGTAATCGGCTTTATGGTAGATTTAATGCTAAAGCTATTAAAAATCAAAAAACAGCCTGTTGAGTTATGTGAGGATTGCGGCTGTGAGGAAGAGGGCGGAATTTTTAAGCCTGCTTTAAAGCACACCTTAAAGACTGCTTTATTTATTTTTATTGTTAGCTTAGTGCTTGGTGTTGTAATGGAATTTGTAGGCGAGGATATTTTACACAGAGTTCTTCTTACAGATAATTACGCACAACCTTTTATTGCAGGTCTTTTAGGCTTAATTCCTAACTGCTCTGTTTCCGTAGCAATGATTGAATTATATAGTGAGGGTGTTTTATCCTTTGGCGCTACCTGTGCAGGTCTTTGCTCAGGTGCAGGAATCGGTCTTGCTGTGCTATTTAAGACAAACAAGAGCTTCAAGGAAAATATGAGAATTGTAGGCATTTTATATGCTACATCTGCTCTTATTGGATTTTTCCTTATGCTATTTAATGTGCAATAACAAAAATGCTAACCACGAGGGTTAGCATTTTTTAGTTTGATATATTTTTTAGTAAATATTAAAGTGAATACTAATGAAGCAATAGCACATATTGGCATTGCAACAAGTCCGATCAAGCCATCTTGCTTGCCTTGTTCATTATAGTAATCTAATGAAAATATAATTTCATCACTTTTTAATTCTACTATCGTATAAGAAAACTTTCCACTATTCGGTTTAACATAACACGATATAGCACTACCATTTTCAATATCATATAGCTTTTGTTTTAAGTCGTATGATGTGACTGTAGATTGGATAATCAAGGGGAGCTTTTCTTCCTTTACATAAATATAAAAGGATTGTGCTTTATTTCCGTGTACCTCAAAGCTTTCAAAGGTAAATTTCTTATACTCAACATCGCTATATGTTAATGGCTTTTGGTTATACATATACAAGGAAACAAATGTGAGTATTGTGAATATAGAAACAAGCACTATTCCCACGATTATATCGGTTAAATATCCTCTTTTCTTCTTTCTAAAATCTTCTTGCTTTTTTCTTGTTGTTCTGCGTTTCATTATTTGCCTCTTCTTTTGTTTCTTATCTTTAAAATTATTCATATTTTTGTTTGTAAAATGATTATACATAAAGGAGAT
>JAGAJV010000055.1 GCA_017625915.1 Clostridia bacterium | reverse complement strand
TCTGATAATAAAAAGTATATCATAGACGGAGTTACTGGATATGTATGCAATCCAGATTATGATTCAATAAAACTCTTGTTACATCAAATTGATCAATTAGATCGTGCATCAATTGTGGAAATGCACAATAATTTGAGAGAAAATAATCCTCTTAGCCCCGAAAATTATATGGAATGTTTTTCTGCATTCATTGAAAATTTAATAATTTAACACTTTTTACTTAATTCAACTTGAAAGGGATACAAAAATGAATTGCCCACTTGTATCAATTATAATTCCCGTTTATAACGGTTCAAATTTTTTAGCACAAGCCATCGAAAGCGCTATAAACCAAACATATAAAAATATTGAAATTATAGTTGTTAATGATGGATCCTGCGACGATTCAAAAACGGAAGAGGTTGCTCTTTCCTATGGTGATAAAATTAAATATATAAGTAAGCCAAACGGTGGATCTTCCTCTGCATTAAACACAGGAATTAAAAATATGACTGGCGAGTATTTTTCTTGGCTAAGTCATGACGACTTGTATTTTTCTGACAAAATTGAAAAGCAGGTTAACACTATTTTGCAATCGAACGATAATAATAGCATAGCCGTTGCAAGTGGCATTTTGATAAACGCAAGCAATGAAATTTTACGAAGCAAAAAAAATAAGGTTATTACAGGAACACTTAAACCACAAGAATCATTAAAATGGATTTCTCATGGAAAAGGCATTAATGGTTGCGGAGTACTTATTCCAAAAGCCATAATAGATCGAGTTGGGCTTTTTGATGAATCCTTTGTTTATTTGAATGATTTGGATTATTGGTACCGAATAGTTTTAGAGAATTGCAATTTGATTTTCACTAGTGATATAATTGTGAAGACAAGAATACATGGTCAGCAAGTATCTGTAACAAAGCGTATGCTATTCAATAACGAAAGACATAAGTTAGCCAATAAGTTATTAGATATTGTTAGTAATGCCAAAATGGATCAAAGTGCAGCTCTCAAGCAAATTGCCTATTTTTGTTCAGCAGAAAATTTAAAGAGAGAGTATGCAAGGGCGAAAAAAATGCTTGCCGCAGCTGGCGTTCTTAATCTAAAATTAAGATTATACTTAGGCTTTTCTTGGTATCGCGGCTTAATTATTCGCTTTTTAAAATATTTTATAAAAAAGATTCAGTTTCATAGATAAATGTTATTGCGCATTGCAAATCGAGTAGGAGGCTAACGATTAATTGATTAGCTGTCCTCTCACACCACCGTGCGTACCGTTCAGTACATGGCAGTTCAATCATAAATAATGCAGAGACTTGTATGCCTCGGATATATCATAGTATCCACGGTGTTCAAGTCTTTTGTTTGTTATAGTATGTGTTAATATACCACTTCCCGCAACGGCCCAATATCCCTTTCGAGTGTTTCCGTTTCGGAATGCCTTCAATCGGGTATTCCTAATTTCTTTAGTTTTTTACCCTCGTACGCGGCAATTTTCACTGCTTCCAGATATACATTCGTACCCTCCTACTGCCAAGTCTGTAGCGGACTTTCACCGCCAAGTTGTAACGCGTACCGAGTGCACAAGATAAAAAGCACGACACCAATGTCGTGCTTTTTATTTATATGGTTGTTATAAAAAGTATATCAAATTTTTGTAGTTGGTGTTTCCTTATCGTGATGCTTAATACGGTTAGACGTTTTGCCCTCCGGGTTGATTTCGCCTGCCTTGGTAAGTGAAATCTTTGTAAGGAACGGTCCTACGATTTCGTAGATAAGCACCGAGAATAAAACTATGTTTGCACAAATTGTTCCTACCTGCGCGGTTTCGGGAGCTTTAAACTGCTCCATAACCTTAATTGCCATACCAAGAGCTACGCCTGCCTGTGGAAACAAGGTAATGCCAAGATATTTTTTTACATTTGTCTCTGCGTGAGATAGGTCTGCGCTCCATCTTGCACCGAAATATTTGCCGAGGCATCTGAATGCGATATAAACAAGACCGATTACAACTACCATTCCGTCACCAAATACGCTTAGGTTTAACTCTGCTCCGCTTAGAACGAAGAATAAAACATAAATCGGAGCTGTCCAACGGTCAAGACGGTCCATAAGCTCTGCTGAAAAGTCACAGATATTGCAGAATACTGTGCCAAGCATCATACAGGATAAAAGCGATGAGAAGCCGATGTGTACAGGACCAATGTTAAATTTAAGCATTGAAATTGCAACTGTTACAAATACAAATGCTACTGAAACTGCAAGACGCTTTGAGCGAGAGTGGAAAAATCTTTCAATAAATGTAAAGATTACACCCATTAATGCGCCAAGCGCTATTGATAATACAATCTCTAAAACAGGCTCTAGTAGAATTGAGATAATACTTACCTCGCCTGCAATAATTGCCTTTGCAACACCGAATGAAATTGCAAACAGCACAAGTCCTACAGCATCGTCAAGTGCCACTACAGGAAGCAGGGTGCTTGTTACAGGTCCCTTTGCCTTATATTGCTTAACAACCATAAGAGTTGCAGCGGGAGCTGTTGCAGATGCAATCGCACCTAAGATAATTGCAGCAGGTAATGGTAATGTTTTTGGAATTAAGAAGTGCAAGCCGATTAGCGCTGCGTCAACAAAAAGTGTTGTAATTACTGCCTGCAAAATACCGATAATTGTTGCTTGCTTGCCTATTTTCTTTAAATCGTTAAGTCTAAACTCGTTACCGATAGAAAATGCGATAAAGCCAAGAGCTACATCTGATATAATTGAAAACTCCTCTGCCTTTTCAAGACTGATAAAGCCAAGCCAAGATACATTCAAATAATTTCCTAATGCGCCTAAGCAGAACGGTCCAATCAGTACACCTGCTATAAGATATGCAGTTACCGCAGGAAGCTGTAAAAGCTTTGCTAAGCGAGAAAGCAAAAGTCCTGCAAATAATGCTATTGCTAAAATAAATAAGATTTCCATTTTCGACCTTCATTGATAATCGTAATTTTATGGCTTGAAGCCAAAACATTTAACATTGTAATACTATCGACACAATTTGTCAAGTAAAATATTGAATTTTATTAAAATAAATTGTAAAACTAAGATATATTAATATTTCATTGTAGATTTAGTATGAATGTGAGTTATAAAATAATAAAAATATATAATAGAAGGCGCGAAAAGGCCGGAATAAGGAGTTTTGTGAATATTTATCCAAATAAAATGAATATTCAGACGGCTTTTCAGTCTATAATTAGATTGTTACCTTGCTTTACGAGCCGGGAAATTTGTTAATAGATAATATATAATTTAGCCATTTTCCCTGTTTAACAGCTTTATTTTCATATTAAATGAATATTTTATGAAAAAGTTTCAAAAAGGTATTGACATTTTTTAAAAAAAGGTATAAGATAGGTGTATTATTTATATTTTTTGGAGGAAAAAATTATGAAAATCAGAGTTTTAGCTCTCATTCTTTCAATCGTACTTTGCTTAGGTATGGTTGGTATGATTGCTTCCTGCGGTAAAACAAACTACGCAGAGAACAACACAAAAATCAAAATCGGTGCTTCCGGTCCACTCACAGGCGGTGCTGCTATGTACGGTATTGCAGTAAAGAATTCTGCACAGTTAGCTGTTGATGAAATCAATGCTAAGGGCGGCTTAAACGGTATTATGTTTGAGCTTGTTATGCTTGACGATAAGCACGACGCAAACAACATTTCAACAAACTACGCAAGCCTTTATGAGGGCGGTATGCAGGTTTCACTTGGTACAGTTACAACAAAGCCAGGTCTTGAGTTCAAGGGCTACGCTAACGCAGACAATGTGTTCTTCCTAACACCATCTGCAACAGGCGACGATATTCCTGAATTTGCAAACGGCTACCAAATGTGCTTTGCTGACTCAGACCAAGGTACTGCTTCTGCAAATGTATTTAACAAGGATTACAAGGGTAAGAAGGTTGGTATCTTCTTCAAGGCTGATGACGACTATTCAGTAGGTATCAAGAATAACTTCGTTAAGGCTCTTGATGCTTCATTCGGTACACCTGTAATGGCTTCCTTTACAGATGCAACTGCTTCTTCATTCACACAACAGGTTTCTGAGCTTAAGGATTGCGATGTAATCTTTATGCCTATCTACTATGATCCAGCTGCTCTCTTTATGAAGCAGGGTAACGGTACAGTTAAGGCTGATGCTATTTACTATGGCTGTGACGGTCTTGACGGTATTGATGCTGTTGATGGCTTTGACATTAAGTCAATTACACAAGGCGTTTCATATCTCTCACACTTCAACTCAAATACAACCGAGGGCGCTGCAAAGACATACATTGATGCTTACAAGGCTAAGTACAATGATGCTCCACTTAACCAATTTGGTGCTGCTGCATATGACTGCGTATACGCAATTTATGATGCAATGAAGTATGCTACCGAAAAGAATGGCGCAGAAATTACAGTTACCATTGCTCCAGAGGATCTTTGCGATATTCTTAAGAGTGTATTTGATAGCAAGGACTTCCAGTTCAGAGGCATAACAGGTGCTCCTGAGGAAGACGGTAAGTCAATCATTACATGGACAGACGCTAACGGTAATGCAACAAACGGTCACGTTAACAAGGCTCCTGTTTCCTATACTGTTAAGGAAGTTACAAGCGCTCAGTAAGGCGAAATAAATATATAATTTTGCCGATGCTTTACGCATCGGCAATTTTAATTAAAGGAAAATTAAAATGAAATTTTTAGAAACACTTATAAACGGCTTTAGCATTGGTGGCATTTATGCTATGATTGCACTTGGCTATACAATGGTTTATGGTATTGCTAAAATGCTTAACTTTGCGCACGGTGATATTATCATGGTTGGTGCTTATGTTATCATTTTATTCTTACCAATAAATCCTGTCGTTTCAATTATTGCGGCGATTGTGCTTTGTGCTCTTCTTGGCATAACCATTGAAAAAATTGCATATAAGCCTCTTCGTGGTGCTTCACCTCTTGCGGTGCTTATTACTGCTATCGGTGTAAGCTATCTTTTACAGAGCCTTGCGCAAATAATTTTTGGTCCTAACCCTAAGTCCAATAACTTATTTGAAAAGCTTTTCCCTAAATTTTTAGAAAGCCACCGCGGTGGTATTATTGCTATCGGCTCATTTAATATTAAATTATCAACTATTATAACTCTTGCTTGCGTTGCACTTGTTATGATTGGTCTTACATTATTTGTTAAGCGCACAAAAATAGGTCGCGCTATGGTTGCAGTATCAGAGGATAAGGGTGCTGCTCAATTAATGGGTATTAATGTAAACAAAATTATTATGATTACCTTTGCAATCGGCTCTGCTCTTGCTGCCCTTGCAAGCACGCTTATGATGCTTGACGGTCAAACAGTAAACTTTACTATGGGCTCACTTCCGGGCATCAAGGCATTTACTGCGGCTGTTATCGGTGGTATTGGTTCAATTCCCGGTGCTATGCTTGGTGGCATCGTGCTCGGTCTTATTGAATGCTTTGCGCAAATGGCAGGCCTTGGCGACTATGCTGTTGCTATTGAATTCTCAATTCTTATTATTGTACTTTTAGTAAAGCCAACAGGTATTCTTGGTAAGAAAAGAAGGGAGAAGGTATAATGAGAAAATTTGTAAAAAATTATTTAAGCTATACCGTAATCGGCTCTCTTGCCATTATTTTAACAATTATGGGTGCAATTGGCGCTCTACCCGGCACAACACTTGCGCTTCTTGAGCAAAGTGCAATTGCAATAGTTCTTGCAGTTTCACTAAACATGGTTGTTGGCTTCCTTGGTGAGCTTTCACTTGGACATGCAGGCTTTATGTGTATTGGTGCTTATGTTGGCGGTAAGCTAGCGGTGCTTCTTTCAAGCTCCCTTGGTGGTACTAATATTCTAACAGTTATTCTTGCTCTTATTATTGGCGGACTCGCGGCCGGTCTTTGTGGCTTTATCGTTGGTCTTCCAGCCCTTAGATTAAGAGGAGACTATCTTGCAATTGTTACTCTTGCTTTTGGTGAGATTGTAAAAAACATTATTGAAAACAGCGAGTTCTTTGGAAGCCATACAGGTCTTAGAACACCTGACTTTACAACAAACAGAAGCATGAGATTTATGCTATTTACAATTGGTGCTGTTGTTGTTCTATTAACTATTTTTGTTATTCAAAATGTAATTAAGAGTAAGCACGGAAGAGCTATTACCGCTATTCGTGATAATGAAATTGCGGCAAGAGCAACAGGTATTAATGTAACCAAATATAAGCTGATGGGCTTCGTTGTATCTGCGGTATTTGCAGGACTTGCTGGTGTTTTATATAGCTACAGTGTTCAAAGCATTCAAGCTGTTACATTTGATTACAACTACTCTATCGAGATATTGGTTATTGTAGTTTTAGGTGGTATGACAGTAAACGGCTCAATTATATCCGCTGTTCTTATTACTGCACTTAATAATATTCTTCAAACTAAGCTTGGCGGTAACATAGCCGTTGCTAAGGACTTAATTTATGCACTTGTTCTTATCTTGCTTGTTATTTACAGAAACGCGCCTTCGCTTAAGACATTCCGTGAAAAGTATAATCTTGGCAATCTATGGATAAAGCTTATTAAACCAAAGAATGACCCGTCCAAGGTTGGCGAGGACGCAGTTCGTTGGGATGTTGTTCCTACTAAGATTTCTATGGACGAGGTGCTTTCAACTGATGTTATCATTGATACAACAGGTGACAACAGTGCCGATATTGGTGAGCGAGGAGGTAATAAGTAATGGCAAAATTTATTGATAATGTAAAAAGCTTTGTTAATACTAAAATCCTCAAAAAATCGCACAAGAGAGAAAACATTGAAAGCAGCTATGTTCTTGAAACTAAAGCCTTAGGCATCACCTTTGGTGGTCTTAAGGCAGCACAAAATGTAAATCTTAAAATTAAGAAAAATCAAATTTACGGTCTTATCGGTCCTAACGGCGCCGGTAAAACTACTGTATTTAATCTATTGACAGGCGTTTATCAGCCTACTGACGGTGAGTTTTTCCTAAACGGTGAAAATCTAACAGGCTTGCCGCAGGATAAGATAAATCACAAGGGTATTGCAAGAACCTTCCAAAATATTCGTTTATTTAACAATATGACGGTTGTTCGTAATGTAATGGTTGGTTTAGCAAATCAGCCTGAGTTTAAATGCAATCTATTTGAAAGCATTTTCCGTCTTCCCCGTCACTTTAAGGTTGAAAAGGCAATGCGTGAAAAGGCAAAGGAGCTTCTTCGCATCTTTGATTTAGAGGATGAAAGAAACAACCTTGCTTGCAACCTACCATACGGTAAGCAAAGAAAGCTTGAAATTGCAAGAGCTCTTGCTACAAATCCAAAGCTTCTCTTGCTTGACGAGCCTGCGGCAGGTATGAACCCTCACGAAACCGAGGACCTTGTAAATACAATTAAGATTATTCGTGAAAAATTTGATATGACTATTCTATTGATTGAGCACGATATGAAGTTCGTGTCCGGACTTTGCGATGAAATCACAGTTCTTAACTTCGGTACTGTGCTTGCAGAGGGCGACACAAAAGCTGCGCTTAATAATCCTGAGGTTATTAAGGCATATATAGGAGGTTAATGCTATGGCTTTATTAGAGGTAAAGGACCTTGAGGTTTGCTACGGTGTAATCAGAGCCTTACACGGCATTAGCTTTGAGGTAAATCAGGGTGAAATTGTAACACTTATCGGTGCTAACGGTGCAGGTAAAACTACTACAATGCAATCAGTTGTCGGTCTTATTCCTAAAAAATCCGGTATAGTTACCTTTGACGGACAGGACATTACAAAGACACATTGCCACAAAATTGTTCATTTAGGTATGACACAGGTGCCCGAGGGAAGAAGAATTTTTCAAGAGCTTTCGGTTTATGAAAATCTTTTAATGGGTGCTTATTCAATGAAAAAGGGGCAATCTGATTTCAAGGAAGACTTAGAAGCTATTTACGAAAGATTCCCAAGACTTGCAGAAAGAAAAAATCAAATCGCGGGTACTCTTTCCGGTGGCGAACAGCAAATGCTTGCTATTGGTAGAGCCTTAATGAGCCATCCAAAGCTGCTTATGCTTGATGAGCCATCAATGGGACTTTCCCCACTTTTAGTTGACCAAGTGTTTGAAATTATTAAGGATATCAACAAGGGTGGCACAACAATTTTGCTGGTTGAGCAAAATGCAGGTAAATCCCTTGCTATTTCCGACAGAGCCTATGTTTTGGAAAATGGCAAAATCGTGCTTTCAGGCACAGGTAATGAGCTTGCTTCCAGTGAAATGGTTAAAAAGGCTTACCTAGGTGGCTAATATTTAATAATTAAACAAGAGGATTTAGTGTGTTATCCTTAACGGAAAACATCACCCATTTAAAATTCCTCTTGTTTTTTATATTGCATATATGCAGGAAATATGTTACAATATGTTGAGTTTTGTCGAGGGGGTGTCGATAATTAACCTGTTTCAGCATAGAAATCTCGCGCTTGGCTGTTTTCTGTTTATTGTAACGTTATTTGTC
>JAGAJV010000054.1 GCA_017625915.1 Clostridia bacterium | reverse complement strand
TGGTTGGAATTTTACCATAGACATCTCTGATTTTTTCAAGCCTGTTACTGCGTCTTGCAATAACCCAAACCTCGTCAAGTGGCTCTTTTTGTATTTCCTTATATAGCTCTACGCCAAGACCGCTTGAAGCGCCCGTAATAATAGCAATTTTTTTCATAAATTAAAAACCTAAATTCTTTAAGAATATAATGCAGTTGTCGCTCCACCTGGAAATATCATTTCTGTCATTAGCAAGTCCAAGACCATGCCAACCATCAGGATAAATATGCATTTCAAAATATACACCGTTTTCAGAAAGCCTTGAAGCAAGCTCCAATGAGTTTTTAACAGGCACAACATTGTCATTTGCTGTATGCCAGATGAAGCAAGGAGGAGTATCCTTGGTTACATTTTTTTCACAGCTAAATTTAATTGCAAGCTCCTCGTTTTCATAATCGTTTCCAAATAAATTTTGTCTTGAGCCAAAGTGAGAGTATGGCTCAGTAAAGGATACAACAGGATAACAAGGAATAAATGCATCTGGACGAGCAGATAGCTTGTCAATTTCGTCACAGGGAGCATAAGCCTCAAAATTGTACAAGGTGCCCGCAGTACATGTTAAATGCCCGCCGGCAGAGAAGCCTAAAATGCCAATTTTTTCATATCCCATAGAGCGAAGAACTCTAATAGCTCTTTGTGCATCGCTTAATGGCGCAAGCTTGTGACAAGGATTGACATTATAATCAAGGGTATATGCGTTAATGCCACCAGCGTTTAGCATTTTAGCGATAGGCTCCTTTTCGTGGTCAGCCTTGCATCCATAACCACCACCTGGACAAACAATAACAGCAGTCTTATTGTCGTTTACCTTATACTCAGTAATTGAAGGCTCAAAGATGTTATCTGTAAACTCTACATAAGGAGCCTTTTCCCAAAGATAAATTTTCCTGTTTTTCATATTATTACCTCAATTTTAAATTTGATACCTTAATTTTATCACGCATAAGCAATTTAGTCAATAGAAAAACGACAAGCTAATTTAGCTTGTCGTTTATGGTGCTCTTGCGGAGATTCGAACTCCGGACACCTTGATTAAAAGTCAAGTGCTCTACCTTCTGAGCTACAAGGGCATATTTTTTTGTGCCTATATATAATATCACACCAAAATCGGTTTGTCAATACCAAATTTTCAAAAAATTAAAATATCTTATTCGAGTCCACAAAAGATAAAAAAATTACAAGCAAATAAACTGTGAAATATAAATAAATTTTAAATTATATATATTTATTTATTATTCAACTTGACAAAAATGTATATCTATGGTATATTAGATAATGAGGAAAAATGATAAGCAAAATTTTTAATTGCTTTATTTCAAGGAGGAACAAATGAAAAAAATTATTGCAATGCTATTGCTTGTTTTGATGTTGGCTATGTCTTGCGTATTAATTAGCTGTAGAGAACCAGACGATACAGATACTGATACAAGTGCAAGTACAAATACTGACACAAATGCAAGCACAGACACAGGCTCAGATAGTGGAAATGAGGATGAAAATCATAACCACGATCTTCCAGCTCCACCAGCTGAGGATTTTGATCCTACATTAGACTATGAAATGAAAGAAAAAGAATAAATAGTATTTTCATGAAAAGGAAAGGGAATAATATGAAAAGAACGATTTCAATGATTCTTGCAATATTGATGCTTTTACCAATGATTGCATCAATGGCAATTGCAGTTTCACCAGACGATATTGTAGTTACAGATAAACCACAAAATATCGCACATGTTGGTGAATTTACAGTCACATCAGGCTTCCAAGATGCTCTTTGTGATTTAGAGTATTTAGTTGATGGTGATAAAACGATCGGTACACTTTCACCAAAGGGTAGAAGCTCAGGTATTAAATTAAATTTGGGCAAGGAATTTTATATTTCTAATGTTGTAGTTGTAGTAAACGGTGAGGGCGATTTGCCAGCTGGAGAATCAAACAATTCTAGTGCTACATATAGAACAAAAGCAGTACAAATTATAGGTTATGATAAGGACGGAGAGGTTATATATACCTCTGAGGAATTAGATTCAACAGAATTAACCGATTGTACCTTTGAGCTTAATGATGATGTAATTGAAATTGAAATAATTTTAAAGACAGAAGAAAACACAACAAACTCCTACTCAAGCATTTGGGAAGTAGAGGTTTACACAGAAACCCCACCGATTAGATGTGATGCTGAACAAGTAAATATTGCATCAAAGGCGCTTCTTAATTCAACTGTTTATGATAAAAAAACTGACACAAATATACCAAGCACCTGGTGGGCAATGGATCTAACCAGAATGATTGACGGAGATATCCATACAGGTACACACACAGTTAAGAGCGCTGCCTTCTCGCTTTGGTTCTATTTCGGACAGGAAAGACTTATGTCTGAGGTTGTAGTTCACTGTAACGGTAACGGTGCGCTATCTCCGGCGACAGGCTTACATACAAAGGACTTTAAGGATTCTACAGACCAACCGATAGGTGTAGGAGTAGATTACTTTAACTCTTACCAATTAACTGTTGTAATGTACGACTTTAATGATGAGATTGTATATGAATCAGAAGTAGTTGATGTATCTAGTATAACCGAGTTCGTAGCTCAGGTTGGTGTTAATGCCGCAACTATTGAGCTTAAGATTTCAAACGCAGGAGGCGCTGGCCAAGGTGGCGCTATCTACCTTTGGGATGTAGAAATTTACGAAGAAACCGGCGAGCATATGTATGAGCTTTATAACCAAGAAAACCCGGGCTGCGGTTATCCTGGATATAAGCAATACCAATGCTTAGACCCTAAGTGTGAAATGAAAAAGGTTGAAACTATTCCTGCAACAGGCTACCACGAGTGGAACGAGGGTGTAGTTTCAAATGACCCAACAGAAAAAGCAAATGGCACAAAAACACTTAAATGTAACGTGTGTGGCGAAACCATTAAAAGAGACGTTCCGGCACTTGGACACAATTGGGATAACGGCACGGTTGTTGCTCCTGATTGTGATGACGGTTATACTGAATATAAGTGTACTGATAAGGACTGCACATTATCATACAAGGATAATTTCGTACTTGGCATAGGTCATAAGTACGATGAGGGTGTTGTTACAAAGCGTGCAACTACTGAAGAAGAGGGCGAAATGTTATTTACATGCTTAAGAGAAGACTGTGGATATAAGTATGTTAAGACATTAAGAGCAGCAAAATACATTGATAGCACAACTACTGTTGATAATAGCATTGTAACAAGATACGAGGGTTATCAAACATTAAATAAGAATGTTGATACAGATGCATACGAGGTTCTCGGTAAATATGTATTTGATGGAATAACCGACGAGGGTGTAAATACACTTTCTGGTTCAACTAACTATTGGTTCTCTCCTGGTAATAGAACTGTCGAAAAGGGAACTGATGCTGATGGAAATGAAATAGAGATTGAAAAGAGAGAATCAGGATTTTTATACATTTATCTTGATAAGGAATACTATTTCACAAAGGGTACAATCTATGTAGCAGCTAACTGGCGTTGGTTTGAGGTGCATTTCCAATATCAAGACGAAAAGGGTGATTGGGTAACATCTGCAACATTTATGCATGACAGATTTAATATTATGACAGTTACTGCAATTGATATGACACCGTCACTTAACTTTGGTGCCAGAGCAAGCAGAATTGTTATTGAATCTGTAAACGGCGATACAGGATATACATATGCTCCGGCTCCGGATGGTTCACCGGACAATGCTGGAAGACTTCAAATTCACGAAATCGCACTTGAAGCACACGAATGTAGTCTGGAGGAAGCTGACTACGAGCCAAAGGAAAACTGGATAATGCCAACATGTGATAAGAATGGTAGCTGTAAGGCTACTTGCCCGGTATGTAAGGCGGTATCAACTGTAACTCTTGATTCTAAGACATACGCACATAATTATGGCGAGGTTGAAGTAATTGAGGAGCCAACATGCTCAGTTCCGGGTGTTGGTGAAAAGGTTTGTGGCGATTGTAACTATAAAGCAACAATTGAAATTCCGGCAACAGGTGAGCATAACTATTCAAAGGATTCTGTGTTTATGCCATCTGACTGTAGCACTGTAGGTCTTGGACAAAAGGTTTGTGAATACTGTGGCGATGTAAGCTATCAATATGCAATTGCACCTACAGGTGAGCATATATATGAATATATTACAAAATCACATGCAAACTATACAGCAGTTGGTAGGGATGTATATGCTTGTAAGTTCTGTGACGCAAAGGGCGACAAGGAAGACATCATATCAGAAAAGCTCGAAATTCCTGAAGGCTTTGTAACATTCCAAGGCTATAGCATTAGAATGACAGACTATGTAGGTATTCGTGCAAGCTTTAAGTTTGACCAAGCTATTCTTGAAGAGCTACAGAAGACCTGTGATGTTACTATTACAATCTATGCAAAGAATGTTTCTACAGGCAAGGTAGTATCTGCTGAGGCATACGGTAAGAAGCTTTACTATTCAAATGCAGAAAAGTTTAACGAAAACAATGAATTTTCTGCTGTAGCTAAGGTAACAGACTGCAATGCTGAGTACGAATTTAGCTACGAGGTTAAGCTAATTAACTTTAGAGGAACAGAAATAAAGACAACTGTAGTACCTGGCTATACAAACGGCAAGGGAACAACAACAGTTAAGGAAATTGCTAAGGACGCAATCAAGGCAACAACAATTAAGTCTGATGTTAAGAAGTTCCTAGAGGAAGTTATAGCTGAATAAACAAAAAGATTGCCAACACGAAAGTGTTGGCAATCTTTTCTACATTATATTTATATAGTGGTCAGCAGATACCTTGTGTAAAGACTTTTTTTAAAAAAAGTGTACATTAAACACTTACGCATCTATAATGTGCCTTTAGAAAATCACTGACCACTAATGGCAAATTATTTAACTAACTGCTAACCACTAACCACTAATCACTAATCACTAATTTATTCGCCTCGTTTTGAGCCATTTCGTCGCATCTTTCATTATAAGGATGTCCTGCATGGCCTTTAACCCAAACATACGTAATTTGGTGCTTAGAGACCAAGCTGAGTAATATTTCCCATAAGTCGGGATTTAGAGCAGGGGATTTGTCTGCTTTTTTCCAGCCCTTTTCTTTCCAAGACATAGCCCAACCCTTGCTAAGCCCGTCGATTACATACTTTGAGTCAGAGGTTAGAGTGATGTCGCAGGGAGTTTCTCTTAGTGCCTGTAAAGCCTTTATCACTGCCATAAGCTCCATTCTGTTGTTAGTTGTATCAGCTTCGCCGCCGCAAAGCTCCTTTTCGATACCCTTGTAAACAAGTATAGCGCCCCAACCACCGGGACCGGGATTGCATTTGCAAGAGCCATCAGTATATATATCAATATGCTTCATAAATACCTCTTATAAGTAACATTTGAAACAATTCTATCATATTATTATATATATTTCAAGAAAATTTCAATTTTTTTGAAAAAAGATGTTGACATATTAAAAATAGTGTGATAAAATACTGCCGAACAAATGCGTCAAGCATTTGCTTCCTGCCGTTTAAAATTTTCAATTAGACGGCCTAAAGTCCATAGGGAGGTGTAAAAAGATGGAAAAAGTAATGAACTCTTATGAAACCTTGTTCGTAGTTGACTGCTCACTTGGTGAGGACGCAGTTAAGGAACTCGTAAACAAGTTCACAGCTCTTATCGAAGGTAATGGTACTATCGAGAGCGTTGATGAGTGGGGTAAGCGTAGACTCGCATATCCAATCAAAGACAAGAATGATGGCTACTATGTTCTTGTAAACTTCAAGAGCGAGGGTGGCTTTACAGCTGAGCTAGAGCGTGTATTCGGTATTACTGAAGGCATTCTTCGTTCAATTGTTATCCGCCAAATCGAAGATAAGAAGACAAAGAAGGAAGCGTAAGCTACAGGGAGGAGCAAAATGGCAAACTTTAACTTAAATAAAGTAATTTTGGGTGGCAGAATTACAGCAGACCCAGAGCTTAAGCAAACTCCACAAGGTGTATCCGTAACAACCTTTTCAATCGCAGTAAATCGCAGAGGAAAGGAAGCTCAAACGGATTTTATTAACTGTCAAGCTTGGAGACAAACAGCGGAATTTATCTGCAAGTTCTTCAAAAAGGGTAGCTCAATTTGCATTTCCGGTTCAATTCAGACAAGAAGCTGGACTGACCAACAAAATCAAAAGAGATATGCTACAGAGGTTGTAGCCGATGAAGCATTCTTTGTTGATGCAAAGGCTGATGGCGTACCAACAGGCTCAGGCTCATTTGGTGATGCTCCTGCATTCCAAACACAGCAAGCGCCAAAGTTTGAAGAAATAGCAAGCGATGACGATTTACCATTCTAATTTAGAATGATTGACTAAAATAACATAGGAGGAAAATAAAGATGGATAACAACGTTGTTGAAAAAGAACAGGTTGCTCAGCGTCCTGCTAGACAGATGATGCGCAAGAAGAAGAAGGTTTGTGCATTCTGCGCTGATAAAATCGGTCATATTGATTATAAAGATACAGCTCGTTTAAGAAAATATGTAACTGAGCGTGCAAAGATTCTTCCAAGAAGAATTACAGGTACATGTGCTCACCATCAAGGCGAGCTTACAAAGGCAATCAAGAGAGCAAGATTTATGGCTCTTATGCCTTACATCGATGACTAATTGTAAATAACAAAACTCGAAGCATAGCTTCGAGTTTTTTAATATTGAAAATTATAAAATAAAAACGAGCTAATTGGGTTAAAATAGCTCGTTATATAATTTATAGCAATTAAGCCATTTTGTTATACATAAGAGTAAATTGGCTCTTCTTGTGAGCTGCGTTATTCTTGTGAAGAATACCTTGGCTAACAGCCTTGTCAACTCTCTTTACAGCAGCTACATAAGCAACTTGTGCAGCTTCCTTGTCGCCACTCTCAACAGCAGCCTTGAACTTCTTAATAACTGTGTTAAGCTGAGATTTGAGCATCTTATTACGAAGTGTCTTAGTTTCGATAACCTTTACACGCTTCTTTGCAGATTTGATATTAGGCATTGTAAAATCCTCCTTTAATAATAACTAATCCGACAGATGCACAATCCGTTGCCTGAGAGGGTGCTCCGAATATGGCCTGTTCGTACAGTTACATATTATAACACATATATTAAAAAAATCAATACCTTTTTACAAATTTTTTCAAAATTTTTTTCTTATCAATATTTCTTTACGCATAACACGCTAAAAACTGTTCATAAAAAATTTACATATTAAATAATTGTAAAATTTCAAGAAACAAACTGTAAATTATTTAAGTTTTTTATAAAATTTAAAAAAATATTATAATTTATGCTTGACATATTTGGAAATTGGTGCTATAATCTGTCCTTGCACAATTATTTATATTATAATTACTTTTTATTATATAATAAAAAGAGAATTGGAGTGATAAAGTCTATGGTCAAAGAACAAAAGCTTGGCAAAAACACAAGAATGAGCTTCGCTAAAATTAACGAGCTATGTGAAATGCCGAACCTAATTGATGTCCAGAAGCAATCCTTTCAGTGGTTCCTAGAGAAGGGAATTACAGAGGTTCTTCACGATGTATCTCCTATCACAGACCACTCAGGTGATGTACAAATCGATTTCGTATCCTTCACACTCGATGTAACAAAGCCTAAGTACCCTGTTGAGGAGTGCAAAATCAGAGATGTTAACTATGCAGCACCGTTCAGAGTTAATGTTCGCCTTTCTAACAGATTAACAGGAGAGGTTAAGGAGCACGAGGTGTTCATGGGTGACTTCCCACTAATGACAGACAACGGAACATTTGTAATTAATGGCGCTGAGAGAGTTGTTGTATCACAAATCGTTCGTTCACCTGGAATGTACTATGATTTCTCCATAGATAAAACAGGTATGCACAACTACACAGCACAAGTAATCCCATATCGTGGAGCTTGGCTTGAGTATGAAACAGACGCACAAAATGCATTTTATGTACACATTGACAAAAACAGAAAGCTACCGGTAACTGTACTTATCCGTGCTCTCGGTGTTGAAACTGAAGAGGATATTAAGGATATGTTCGGTGAAAAGTTTATGACACCAACCCTTGAGAAGGACGATAGCGAAAAGCTCGCTATGGAAGAGGGTACAACTATCAGAGAAGAGGCTCTTAAGGAAATCTATAAGAGACACCGTCCGGGTGAGCCTGCAATCGTAGAAAGCGCAGAGCAGTTAATTTATAACTTCTTCTTTGACGGTAAGAGATACGACCTTTACCCTGTTGGTCGTTATAAGTTTAATGAAAAGCTTTCAATTTCAAAGCGTATTCTCGGTCTTACACTTTCAAGAAATGTAGTTAGCCTTACAACAGGTGAGGTTATCTGCGAAATGGGTAAGGTTATCACAAAGGAAGATATCGCACTCTTTGAGGAAAACTGTGTAAACGAGGTTTATGTAACTGTAACAGATAAGGATACAGGTAATCCTGTAGAAATTAAGGTATTTGGTAATGGTACAGTTGACCCTAAGTATCTCCTTGGTGAAGGCTGGAGAGACGGTCTTGAGGACTTTGGCGTTAGCGAAAAGCTACACTATGAAACTCTTGTTGGGATTATCGCTGAATGTGCAGGCGATATGGATGCAATCAGAGAACAGTTAAAGAGAAATACAGAGGCTCTATGCCCTAAGCATATCACAAGAGAGGATATCTTAGCTTCTATTTCTTACCTGATTTGCCTTGATTATGGTATTGGTAAGAAGGACGATATTGACCACCTTGGCAACCGTCGTCTCCGTTGCGTAGGTGAGCTTCTACAAAATCAGCTCCGTATCGGTATGTCCCGTATGGAAAAGAGTGTAAGAGAAAGACTTAACACTCAAGATGTTGAGGAGCTAACTCCAAAAACATTAATTAATATAAGACCGGTAGCAACTGCAATTAGAGAATTCTTTGGTTCATCACCGCTTTCACAGTTTATGGACCAAAACAACCCACTTGCAGAGCTTACACATAAGCGTCGTATTTCAGCTCTCGGTCCTGGTGGTCTATCGAGAGATAGAGCAGCATTCGAGGTTCGTGACGTTCACTATACACACTATGGTAGAATGTGTCCTGTTGAAACACCTGAAGGACCAAACATCGGTCTTATCTCATATCTATCAACATATGCAAGAATTGATAAGTATGGCTTTATCGAAGCACCATACAGAAAAATCGTTGACGGTGTAGTAACTGACGAGGTTGTTTACATGACAGCTGACGAAGAGGACAATCACGTAGTAGCACAGGCATACGAGCAGCTTGACGAAAATAATCGCTTCGTAAAGAAGAAGATTATCGTTCGTGATAAAAACGAAATTATTGAAACAGACGCAAGCCGTGCTGACTATATGGACGTTTCACCTAAGATGGTTGTATCAGTTGCTACAGCAATGATTCCATTTATTGAAAATGACGACAATGCCCGTGCGCTCATGGGTTCAAACATGCAGAAGCAGGCAGTTCCACTACTTACTACAGACTCACCAATCGTTGGTACAGGCATGGAGTACAAGGCAGCAGTTGACTCAGGCGTAGTAGTTGTTGCTAAAAACGGCGGCGTTGTTGAAGAGGTTGACTCTATGCACGTTGTAATTAAGAACGACAACGGTCTTAAGGATAGATACGACTTTATTAAGTTTAAGCGCTCCAACCAATCCACATGCGTAAACCAAAAGCCAATTGTTGTAGTTGGTGAAAGAGTAGAAAAGGGACAGGTATTAGCTGACGGTCCTGCTACCTCAAACGGTGAAATTTCACTTGGTAAAAATGCTCTTATCGGCTTTATGACATGGGAAGGCTATAACTATGAGGACGCTGTTCTTCTAAACGAAAAGCTTGTAAGAGACGATGTATATACATCAATTCATATTGAGGAATTTTCACACGAGGCAAGAGATACAAAGCTCGGTCCTGAGGATATTACAAGAGAAATTCCAAATGTAGGCGAGGACGCACTTAAGAACCTCGACGAAAATGGTATTATCAGAGTAGGTACTGAGGTTAAGGCTTACGATATTATCGTAGGTAAGGTAACACCAAAGGGCGAAACAGAGCTTACAGCTGAGGAAAGACTACTTCGTGCTATCTTCGGTGAAAAGTCAAGAGATGTAAGAGATACCTCACGCAGACTAAAGAACGGTGAAAACGGTATCGTTGTTGATGTAAAGGTATTCTCACGCGAAAACGGTGACGAGCTATCACCGGGCGTAAACAAGGTTGTTAAGGTATATGTAGCACAAAAGAGAAAGATTTCAGTTGGTGATAAGATGGCTGGTCGTCACGGTAACAAGGGTGTAGTTTCAAGAATACTCCCACCTGAGGATATGCCATTCCTAGCAGACGGTACACCACTTGATATCGTGCTTAACCCACTCGGCGTTCCATCTCGTATGAACATCGGTCAGGTGCTCGAGGTACATCTAGGTATCGCAGCAAGAAAGCTTGGCTGGAAGATTATGACTCCTGTATTTGACGGTGCAAAGGAAAAGGATATTTTCGAGTGCTTAAAGATGGCAGGACTTTGGAGAGATGTACTTCCAAATGAAAATACAGACGGCAAGGAGCTTTTAGAAGAGGTTATTAGAGAAGACGGCAAGAAGGATGTTCAAAGACTTGATGACGAGACCAAGAACAACCCAGAAGCGCTCAGAAAGCTTCGTGAAGAGGGCAAGCTCAAGGTTTGCGACGGTAAGACAATCCTTTACGATGGCCGTACAGGCGAACCGTTTGATAACCCTGTAACAGTAGGTATTATGTACTACTTAAAGCTTCACCACCTTGTTGACGATAAGATTCACGCTCGTTCAACAGGTCCTTACTCACTTGTAACACAACAGCCTCTCGGTGGTAAAGCACAGTTTGGTGGTCAGCGTTTCGGTGAGATGGAGGTATGGGCACTTGAGGCATATGGTGCAGCATACACACTTCAAGAAATTCTTACAGTTAAGAGTGACGATGTAATCGGTAGAACAAAGGCATTTGAAGCAATCGTTAAGGGACAGAATATTCCAACTCCAGGCGTTCCTGAATCCTTTAGAGTTCTTGTTAAGGAGCTTCAGGCTCTTGCACTTGATATTAAGGTGCTTGATGCAGACGGCAATGAAATTGAGCTTGCTACTCTCGGTGATGACGATGTAGAGCCAATGAACATTGTAGCTCTGGCAGAGGATGATACTACTGTAGTAAATGACTCTGAGGAAGAGGAATATGAGGAAGAGGACGAATTTGGCGAGGAAGAGGATTTTCCGGCTGAATTTGCAAGCCTAATGAATGATGATGTTATCGAAGAAAATAACTTCGACGATTTTGATGACTGATTCTAATCTAAAAATACTCTAAAAATACTAAAAGAAGGAAAATGCTGATGGAACATACATTTGATTCTATAAAAATAGGCCTTGCATCCCCTGAGAAAATCCTTAGCTGGTCCTCAGGAGAGGTAACAAAGCCAGAAACCATCAACTACCGTACACAAAAGCCTGAAAAGGACGGTCTTTTCTGTGAAAAAATCTTTGGCCCTACAAAGGATTGGGAATGCTCCTGCGGTAAGTACAAGCGTGCTCGCCATAAGGGTCACAGATGTGAAAAGTGTGGAGTTGAGGTTACAACTAAAAAGGTAAGACGTGTTAGAATGGGTCATATTAGTCTAGCTTGCCCAGTGTCACACATTTGGTATTTTAAGGCTATCCCTTCAAGAATGGGTCTTATCCTTGACATTTCCCCTAAGGCACTTGAAAATGTACTTTATTTTGTACAAAGAATAGTAATCGATCCGGGCGATACTCCTTTAATGAAGTATCAGCTGCTTACAGAAAACGAATACAACACCTATTACGAAAAATATGGCGACAGATTTGAAGCAGGAATGGGTGCAGAGGCTATCAAAAAGCTTCTAATGGAAATTGATGTTGAAGCGTTATCAAAGGAGCTTAAGGAAGAGCTTCTTAAGGCTTCAGGTCAAAAGAAGGTTCGTATTATTAAAAGACTTGAAATCGTAGAGGCATTTAGAAAATCAGGTAACAGACCGGAATGGATGATTCTGGATGTTCTACCTGTTATCCCACCGGATATAAGACCAATGGTTCCACTTGATGGTGGTAGATACGCAGCTTCAGATTTAAACGACCTCTACCGTAGAGTTATTAACAGAAATAATCGTCTTAAGAAGCTAATTGAGCTTCATACACCTGAGATGATTATTAAGAACGAAAAGAGAATGCTACAGGATGCAGTTGACGCACTTATCGACAATGGTAAGCACGGCAAGCCTGTAACAGGACCAAGCACAAGACCTCTAAAGTCACTTTCTGAAATGCTAAGAGGTAAGCAGGGACGCTTTAGACAAAACCTTCTTGGTAAGCGTGTTGACTACTCTGGACGTTCAGTTATCGTTGTAGGCCCTAACCTAAAGATTTATCAATGTGGTTTACCGCGTGAAATGGCTATTGAGCTATTTAAGCCATTTGTTATGAAGCGCCTTGTTGAAACAGGTAAGGCTTCAAACATTAAGGAAGCAAAGAGAAATGTAGAGCATAATAACGACGAGGTTTGGGACGCACTTGAAAATGTTATTAAAGAGCATCCGGTTCTTCTTAACCGTGCTCCTACACTTCACCGTCTTTCAATTCAGGCATTCGAGCCTGTGCTTGTTGACGGTAGAGCAATTAGACTTCACCCACTCGTATGTAAGGCGTTCAATGCTGACTTTGACGGTGACCAGATGCCTGTACACGTTCCACTATCCAGTGAGGCTCAGGCTGAGGCAAGATTCCTAATGCTCTCTGCAAATAACCTCTTAAAGCCTGTTGACGGTAAGGCTATTGCAGTACCTTCACAGGATATGGTCCTTGGCTCATTCTACCTTACACTTGATAAGGAAGGCGAAAAGGGCGAGGGCAACGTATACCGTAACTTTGATGAAGCTATGATGGCTTATGAAAATAAGGATCTTGAAATTCATGCTCCAATCAAGATTAGAGTACAAAAGGAAATAGACAGAGTAATGCAGTCAAAGATTATTGACGCAACCCTGGGTAGACTTATATTCAATAAATATATTCCACAGGACCTTGGCTATGTAGATAGAGAGGTTGACCCATTTGGACTTGAAATCGACTTCGTAGCAGGAAGCAAGCAGCTTTCACAAATCGTTGACCGTACAATCAAGATTCACGGCTTTACAAAGGCTGCTGAGGTTCTTGACCATATCAAGGAAATGGGCTACAAGTATTCAACAAGAGCTTCACTTTCTATTTCAGTTGCCGATATGACAATTCCTGAAAAGAAATACTCCATCGTTAAGGATGCAGAGGCTAAGGTTGAAGAAATCTTCCAGCACTTCAGAGATGGTGAGCTTTCCGAGGAAGAAAGATATAATTGCGTAATTGATATTTGGAACACAGCAACAGACGATGTTGTCGAGGAAATTAAGGGTAGCTTTAATAGATACAACCCAATCAAGATGATGTCTGACTCCGGTGCCCGTGGTAGTATGACACAGATGCGTCAGCTTGCCGGTATGCGTGGACTTATGTTCTCTGCAACAGGTAAGACAATGGAAATTCCAATTAAGTCTAACTTCCGTGAGGGACTTACAATTCTCGAATACTTCGTTGCTGCTCGTTCAGCTCGTAAGTCACTTTCAGATACAGCTCTTAAGACAGCTGACTCAGGTTACCTGACAAGAAGACTTGTTGATGTATCCCACGAGGTTATTATTCGTGAGCACGACTGTGGAACTCGTGACCATATGGTAATGAGCGACATTATCGACGGTGGTGAAATAGTTGAGCCACTAAAGGATAGAATCCTTGGCAGATACACTGTTGAGGATATAATTAATCCTACAACAGGTGAGGTAATCGTTAAGGAAAACAATATGATTCTTGCTAAGGATGTAGACAAAATCGTTAAGGCAGGAATTACAGAGGTTAAGGTTCGTTCAGTTCTTCGTTGTAAGACAAAGGGTGGCGTTTGCGCTCACTGCTATGGTATGGACCTTGCAAGCTCTAAGGCAGTTAATATCGGTGAGGCTGTTGGTGTAATCGCTGCTCAGTCTATCGGTGAGCCGGGTACACAGCTTACAATGAGAACCTTCCATACAGGTGGTGTTGCTTCTGCTAACATTACACAGGGTCTACCAAGAGTTGAGGAGCTATTTGAGGCAAGACGACCAAAGAGCCCGGCAATTGCTTGTGAGGCTACAGGTGAGGCTACAATTAAGCTTGAGGGTCGTATCAATAAGATTTATGTTACCGACGAGGAAACAGGTGCAGAATACAGCTATGAGGTTCCATTCGGTAAGACGATGGTAATTCACGACGGTGACCGTGTAGTTAAGGGTCAAGCGCTTACAGAGGGCTATATGGCTCCTATGGATATCCTTAAAATCAATGGTATCGAGGCAGTTTACGACTATATCGTTCGTGAGGTTCAAAAGGTTTACCGTTCACAAAACGTTGATGTTGATGATAAGCACGTTGAGGTTATCACACGTCAAATGACAAGAAAGGTAAGAGTAAAGGACCCAGGAGATACAGAGCTTATTGAGGGTATGATGATAGATGTAACAGAGCTTATTGAGGAGAACGAAAAGGTACAGGCTAAGATTGACGCAGGTGATGTTGCACTTCGTCTTGCTACCTTTGACCCAATCCTTCTCGGTATTACAAAGGCTGCATCCTCAACAGAATCCTTCCTATCTGCTGCTTCCTTCCAGGAAACAACAAAGGCTCTTACAGAGGCTGCTATTCGCGGTAAGGTTGACCACCTACTCGGACTTAAGGAAAATGTTATTATCGGTAAGCTTATTCCGGCAGGAACAGGTCTTAGCGAATACAACAAGGTCGGCGTAAAAAAGGTTAACAAAAACGCATAATAAATAACAAATGCTCCCGAGCTTCGGGAGCATTTTTATATAAAACAACCACAGATATAAATCTGTGGTTGAATTTATTAGTGCTTTAATCCGTTAGTATAACGAGCGCTTAGAGCATTATTCACATAATACTCAACATCAACAGAAACATAGAAGTTAGCATTGTTAAAATGCTTTTTAACCAGACTTTCGATTGAAGCCTGATGTGTGTCTACACCACTAGTGCTAGCCACATTAATTTTAACTTTAGCAACTAATATACCGTCCTCCTCAACATATGTAACAGTTGTAGATTTAGCAAATTTGTTGTTAGAAATCTTACCAAGCTCCTCGCTTACCTTCTCGCATGTAGCATTGTAAACATCATCATCAGAATATGATGCAATTAAAGCTTCATCAAGATAAAGGTTAATATCTACATTAGCATATGAAAGATTATCAGCGAAAATACCCTTTACCTGATCGTAAAGCATCATTTCAAGATAACCGGCTACACCCTCTGTCTTAACCTTTACATTTACAGTGTATGTAAGCTTTCCGTCCTCGTTTGTAAGAGCTGTTGTTGTGTTTTTAGCATAAGCATTTTGGTTAGGATCATTTAGCATAGTGTCAGCTAAATTAGCACAATATTCAGCTAGCTTGTCACTTGCATAGTGGTTAATCATCCATTGATGTCTTTGCTTTAGCCAACTGCGTAGATGGTCAACTGCTTCCTTATGAGAATTAAAATTCATTGGAATTTCATCACTTGCTGATGGAACACCCCATTTTAAAGCATCACGAGAGAATGAAGCGTAAATATTATCGTCTTTATATATAGCATCAATAGCATTTGTTTGTACATTACCAAGCGTATCATGGATATCTTCGTACATAAGCGTCATTTCGTCCTTTAGGTCGATAACATATTGAGAAACCAAATCCTTAAATTCAGGAGAAAGCTGATATATGTATGTTAGCCAAGTGTAGTTCTTTTGGTTACTGTTGCTATCGGTAGAAATCCAATCATCATTTGAAAGTGTATCGCGCCAATTTTCGCCTGGATATCCTTGGAAGCTTGCATTAGCCCATTCACCTGTTGCAGAGTCACCGTAAATACCGTTTGTAAAGTCCGGAATGTTATTATAGTTAGCTCTATATGTGCTTCTTTGGACATGTCCTGCGGCACGGTCATAGTCCCATGCCGGTCCACCGTGTAGCTTGCCGTCCTCGATATAGAAACGAGTAGAGTCGTAAAGGAAATCCTGGTCCTTAAAATAGTCTGCAAGAATATAGAATCTAAGTAAGGAATCTACATCGGCAAATTTCTGTATTTCTTCCCAGTCTCCACTTACAATGGCATATTCTATTTGATAAATGGTAGAGAAGACCTTCGAATAACCCTCACCGCTTAATTCATTACCATCAGCAACTAAGAACTTAATTCTGAAGAATGGAGTTGTGATACCACCACGGTTGAAATAGAAAACATCTCCAGTGTTATGTGATTCCTCGATTTCTAATATAGCATCAGTTTTCTTGTCAATATTTACTCTTGTTTCTTCAACATCAACAGGGGTACACATTAGATAGTTTCCACGGTATGTGCCGTCAACATAAACATCAACAAATTCAAATTTACAAGCATAATCTAAGCCACAGGTTTCATTGAACTTTCTTACAAGAGCATTTCTCATAAGAGAAGCTTCAAGGGCATTTGCAAGTAAGCAATACTTGTTATCCTCACCCATACCGAATAAATCAATGTTTGTGCTGAATTTAATATTATAAGGCTTTTTAGCCTTGCCTGCGGTAGAGTTACCTCTTACCTTTGCTTCGCCCTTTGTTTCAACATAGTCGCAATAAACACCGTTTTCATCGTAATAAGCTACGATAATCTCAGCGTCTATATATTCCATATTAGAATCAAGCTTTGAGGAAGCAAGAGAATTTATATAAACTACCGGAACATCAGAAACGGCATATTGAATACGAGCTAAAACATCCTTGAAGCTTTCAACATTCTTATCTACCTGCTCCTGAGTTAAAGCAAGCTTATAGTTTTCAAGAATAGGCTTAATGAGTGAAAGGGAAGCCTCACTATAATAAGATTCGTAATACTGAGGAATTTGCGAAACAAGGTTATCAAATACGCTATAATCAACAGTACGGCTTTCAAATGAACCGCATATAGCACATTCGCTGTATTCATAGCCCTTTTTGCCCTTCAAAGTCCACCACTTTTGCTCGTGTGGAAGCTGCTCAAGTGTTAAAAATGTAGTAATCTTGCAGGTTCTGCACCTTACACTTTCATATCCGCTGTTTAAGCAGGTAGGCTCTGCTTTAGAAATAATTTTCCAATCGTGACCTGTCTTTTTAGTTGTCTTGGTATCAATAATTGTGCCACAGTCAAGACAATAGAAAATTTCAATTCCATCATCAACACAAGAGCATTCAGAGGCTATAAGAGACTTGATATGCAGGTGCTTGCTACAGCCAACATGTGCTGCATTAATTTCTGTATCGATCCTAGCTACAAATCTCTTTAAGAGAATTAAATCGTAAAGGTTGATTTCCTTATCACCGTTAATATCACATGATAGCTTGTTAACATCAAAGGTTTTTCCACCAAGATATTTTGCAAGATAAGCGGTGTCTGTTGCGTTAATTTTACCGTCGTTATCAATATCACCAATTAAATAGAAGGAGGCAACGTAATTTGAAATAACAGTTTCATTACAAACAGAGCAGGTTTCAACAGTAAAGCCGGGAGTTGTATCAGTAGGCTTAACTGTCTTAGGAACAGAAACGTGCCCGGGGGCTTTTTCGTAAATAGTTTTTGCGTCGTGAATTCCACATTTTATGCAATCAACTATAATATAACTGTCAGTTGTACAGGAAAGCTCAGATTTTTCAATGATTGCGCCCTCGTGGCCTGTAGGCTTGACATAGCTTGAACGGTCGCAAATAATACAGGTATTTATACCGCTTTCTGTACAGGTAGCGGTGTCGTCAAGGAAGCCATAAATATGTGATGTACATGTATAATCTACAGCCCTTTTACAAACTGTGCTATTACCAACAGATGCAGTAGAGAAGGTAGGATGTCTGCCAATTACAAGCTTAATATTGTCACAATCCTTTACTAGGCTTGAAGCAGAGGATAGATTTTTACTAATTACAACCCATTCAAGGTTATCACAATTCTCAAAAACATTTGAACCAATAGAGGTTACAGAGTCAGGAATGTAGAAATAATCAACACCCGTACCCTTAAATGCATTGTTGCCGATTTTTGTAATATTCTTACCAAGCTTAACCTGTCCTATATGATAAGCGCCGGAAAAAGCATCTGTAAAAATTTCTACAACAGAGTTAGGAACAGTAAATTCCATATCTGTTTTTTCAATAGGATAGCGATAAAGCACGGACATAGCTTTATTATATAGTACACCGTCAACAGTCGAATAATAGCTACTGTCAGGTGAAACCTCATAGCTTGCAATTTTTGTACAGCCGCTAAAGGTAGAAAGATCAAATTTAATTGGAGAAAGCTTAACTCCGGTTATATTAAAGCTATTTTGGAAAGCATTACTTGCTAATGAAGCAACAGTCGATAAATCTAGAGTCCCGTCAAGACCACGACAGTTTAGGAAGGCTCCGGATTTGATTGTTTTTGTACCTTTGCCGATCTGAACATTGTGTAGCGCGTAGCAGGTGTTGAAGCAATTTTCGCCAAATTCCTCAATGGCACCGTTACTGTAAACGGTTGTTAGAGAGTAGCATTTACTGAAAGCACTGTTAGGTATAGCCTTCATTGAAGAAGGTAGCTTAACGGTTAAAATGCCCTTACATTCAGCAAAAGCACCTGTGCCAAGTGTCTTTAAGCTTTCTGGTAAAACAACATCTGAATAAATATTAGTTTGATAAAATGCATTACTGCCAATGCTTTCAAGTGTTTCAGGTAATGTAAGCTTACCGAAAACCAAGGTCTTACCGCTAAAAGCACTGTTTGCAATAGCTGTTACCGGATAATCAACACCGTTATATGGAATTACAGAAGGAATTACAAATTTTTCAGTACGCTTTTCGACTGTAACGCCTGATATTGTTGCCTTACCGGTAGCTTCGTCAACTGTAGCATTCCAAACAACTCCATTCTCATCAGTATATGTAGTATTTGTTGCAAAGGCAGAGAAGCACATTAGTATAGCCAAAGCAAAAACAAATATAGAAATGTATAAAAATCTCTTCATATTATACTCCCTTCAGTTTTCGTACATTTATACAAAAATATTTTACCACAAACCACATAATATGTCAATATAAATAATAGTTAATATTATATTAAATAATTAATATAAAAGAAAACATTTCTACTTGAAAAAAGAGAAAGTATGTGCTATACTGTCTATATTCTTTAATTAACTAAAGCGAGGTATCATTATGTCACTTGTAATTCCAAAGGATTATAAATCTCTGGTTGATATTAGACAAACAGAGGTAGCAATTAAAAAGGTAAAGGATTTTTTTGAAAGGGATTTAGCAATAGGACTAAACTTAACCAGAGTTTCAGCCCCTCTTTTCGTATCCCCTGAAAGCGGACTTAATGATAACCTAAATGGCACAGAAAGACCTGTATCCTTCGATATTTACGGTGGCGATGAGCTTGAAATTGTCCATTCTCTTGCCAAATGGAAAAGAGTCGCATTAAAAAGCTATGGCTTCAAGGTAGGAGAGGGACTTTATACCGATATGATAGCTATTCGTCGTGACGAGGAAACAGATAATATCCATTCAATGTATGTTGACCAGTGGGACTGGGAAAGAATTATTTCAAAAGAGCAAAGAACAATTGAAACATTAAAGAAAACAGTAAAAATTATTTACAATTCCTTAAAGCACACAGAAAACTATATCGCATACGAGTACGAGTTTATTGGCAATATGCTACCGGAGCATATAACCTTCGTAACAACTCAAGAGCTTGAGGATATGTATCCCGATTTAACAGCTAAGGAAAGAGAGCACGAAATTGCAAAAAAACACGGGGCTGTGTTTATAATGCAGATAGGTGGAGCTCTAAAATCAGGTAAAATCCACGACGGAAGAGCCCCCGACTACGACGACTGGTCATTAAATGGCGATATCATAGTTTACTATCCTATTTTGGATATTGCCCTTGAGCTTTCCTCAATGGGTATAAGAGTTGACGAGGAAGCGCTAGAAAAGCAATTAAAGATAAGAAATTGCGAGGAAAGAAAAGAATTAGAATACCACAAAGCACTTCTAAACGGTGAGCTACCATATACAATTGGTGGTGGTATTGGTCAATCAAGAATGTGTATGTATTTCTTAAGAAAAGCGCACATCGGAGAGGTTCAATCTGCTCACTGGGGAGCAAAAACCACCGAGGAGTGTCTGAAAAAGGGAGTTCACCTACTTTAAAATGCAACATCTTTGGATTTTCTTAATCCTACTTTACGGAATTTTCAAGGGGTTAAGAGAAGCGCTTAAAAAGAAGGCAATGGAAACAAACAGTGTCCTCGAGGTATTGTTTTTCTACACACTCTTTGCCTTTTTAATGACAATTCCATTTTCAAAAGATATTTTTTCAGTAAGCTTTAAATATCATATAGCAATTTTTATAAAAGCGTTTGCTATCTTTATAGCTTGGCTATGCGCATTAAATTCTATTAAAAGATTACCGCTTAGCGTCTATAGCGTATTGGATATGGGCAGAATGGTGTTTTCAATCCTTTTCGGTATCATATTCTTAAGTGAAAGCCTTAGCTATTTGCAAATTATCGGTATGGTCCTTGTAATCGTCGGAATTACAATGGTAAACCTAAAGAATATAAAGCACAGTGGCGAAAATACAACACTAAAGGTTTTACCCCTTGTTTTAGTATCCTGTATTTTAAATGCACTATCGGGTACACTTGATAAATTTCTATTATCACCAAGCTCGGATAGATGGCTTTTCGGCAGCGAAATTTTAACAGCCTCTCAAATGCAATTTTGGTATATGCTTTACTTAACCTCATTTTACTTAATTTATATTTTAGTAAAGCGAGAGAAAATCAATGTAAAGAAGTGCCTGAAATGCCCTTGGATATACATATTAAGCGTGTTATTTATCGTAGCCGACAGAGCATTATTTATTGCAAACACTAACCCTGATAGCAAGGTAGTTATAATGACCTTGATTAAGCAGTCCTCTGTCCTTGTGTCGATACTTTTAGGCAGACTAATTTATAAGGAAAAGAACATACTTTACCGAACGCTGTGCGCGCTTCTTATAATAGCAGGTATAGTTATTTCAGTAATTTAAAAAAATCTAAATTAGGTATTGACAAAAGAAATTATTTGTGCTATAATACCACCGTTGCTTGAAAGAGCAACGGTAATATATGCGGGTGTGGCGGAATTGGCAGACGCGCTAGACTTAGGATCTAGTGCCAAAAGCATGCAGGTTCGACCCCTGTCACCCGCACCAAACAGTAGAAATCCGAACCCAAAGCCGGTAGGCGAAGGGTTCGGATTTCTTTTTTTGTTCGGTGATCTGTGGTGCTGACCTGCTGTTGTTGGCATCACGCCCGAGCACCTCCCAAGTAAATATCCTTGATAGTTGATGCCAAACAAAACGAATTTTAAGAAAGGATATTTACAATGAAAAACGAAATTACTTATACCGAACATAACGGACTTTACTATCCTGATCTTGCACTCCCCGAGCAGACAAACCACATCATCGGCAAGTACGCCAATCTTAGACTTGACTTTATGAAGAAACACCGTCGCGGAACTTATACCTCCCTGCTCACCGAAGGACGATTGAACGAATACCTACACGCCATTGATATTCACGCTCAAGAATTGCTCGATGACATAATTCCTCGCCTTGCAGAAGAACGTGGCATAGACGAAGCCCTGAAGGCTCACAACGCACTCCAATGGGCTGAGGAGATGAACAACATCAAGGTAAACGCTGAAGAGATAATCTTACGGGAGGTGATCTATCAATGACGTCGATTATCAACGAGCTTTGGCACGGAAATATCATACCGCAAGAGGACAGTCGAACTAACTCAAAAGAAATGAAAGAACTTCTCGGATATATGTCAAGGCATCACGAAGATCTCGAGAAAAGCTTTACCGACGAGCAGAAAGAAACCTTCGAGAAGTTCCACGATTGTTGGAGCGATTATATGAGCCTTGGCGAAGCAGCCATCTTTGAGTATGCGTTTAAGCTTGGTGCGAGAATTGCACTTGCGGTTGTAAGCGAAAAAGAAACTATATAAAACTTTTGCCGTGTGGACACGATGTCCACACGGTGTTTGAGGTGATGGTCGAAGAGACCACCACCTCTTTTCTCTGCTAAGGACTTAGACAGCTTTTGTGTCACGCAACAGAACATCTTTCCTGCTTGTCATATAACGATTCTGGAGTGAGTTTTTTAGTGTGGTAGTATATTCCATCAAGAGCCT
>JAGAJV010000053.1 GCA_017625915.1 Clostridia bacterium | reverse complement strand
TAATTCTGCCAAGACACTTTAATCTGTGGTGGCTTTCCTTAAGCTCGTTTGATTCCTCGCTACTATGCGCAAAAAGATAGCAGAAAAAATAAAGCGCCACAAAAATGCAACACATATAGCCAATATAGTAGTTGCTCCAAACAGTAAGCGCAAGGGCAACCACAAAAAGCTTAAAATGCCCTGTTCTAATAATTCTTTCAATACCTAAAGCAACAAGAGGTAGCCATATAAGAGCATCGATCCACATGGTGTTAGATTGAAATGTTGTAGCATATGCACATAAAGCATACATTGTTGAAAACATTGTAAAGCCAAAAGCGTTCTTTTTTCTTGTCTTATCAAGATAATAGGAGAAGGAAAGACCGCAAAGACCACATTTTACAAGCATGATAGTAGTCACAGCCTCTGTTATAGCCGATTTAGGAAAAAGAGTAACCAGCATAGAAAGAGGTGAGGCTAAATAATAGGTGAAAATACCAAAAAATTCACCGCCTAAGGCTCTTTCAAAGGTGTATAAAAGAGAGCCGTTTCCTAATAAAACATCTCTTAATTGCTCAAAGAAATAAATATATTGACCATTCATATCAAGGATAAGAACAGTTCTTTCTCCTATCGGAAACATTCCAAGACAGGCATAAACAAGCATCATTATAGCAACAGGCAGTAAAAAAGAAGGATATAAATATTTCTTTTCAATCAGCTTGTTACCAACCTTTTGTACAAAGGGAGTATTTAATTTATCTAAAAATCCCATTGAATTTTCCTTAACATTTTTGTTATCCATTAATTATCCTCACGCAAAACAATTTTTTTAATCATTTTTTCAAATTTAACTCGTTCCAATGTCAAGGTGCGACCGCACTCGCAGCAAACAATTTTTATGTCTGAGCCTGTACGCATTACTTTGAAGGTCTTATTTCCACAGGGATGAGGCTTCTTTAGCTCCACCACATCACCCACACGAATAATAGGTATATTTTCCATAATTACCTCTAGTGTAATAATATTTTAGCCATAAATAACCATTATATCTATTTTACCACATAAGTATTTCAAAATCAACACAAATATTTTATTTTAAAAATATAATATAATATTTGACATATTACAAAAAATGTGCTAAAATACCTCTGTATAAAATTCTTTATTTAGGGGGGAGCTATGGTAATTCTAGGTATAGACCCGGGCTTTGCAATAGTAGGCTGGGGCGTGCTTGAATGTGTAAACGGTAAATTTCGCGTTTTGGGCTATGGCTCAATAACAACACCTGCTAAAACTCCTATTGAGGATAGACTAAATCAAATATATGATGGAATAAATACTATAATTGATAAGTACAAGCCTGATGTAATGGCAATAGAAGAGCTTTTTTGGAATACAAATCAAAAAACAGGTATTTGTGTTGCAGAGGCAAGAGGTATAATTCTGTTATCTGCCTATAGAAAAAAGCTACAGATTTTTGAATATACACCCTTACAGGTGAAGCAAGCAGTGGTAGGCTATGGACGAGCAGAGAAAAAACAGGTAATCACAATGGTTACGACGCTTCTCAATTTGCCTAAGCCACCAAAGCCGGACGATACTGCCGATGCATTGGCACTTGCAATTTGCCACGGCCACGCAGGAACAAATGTCCTTGGCAAATACTATAAAATGTGAGGTAAGATATGTACATAGCAGAAAATTGGAAGGATTATGAGCTTCTTGATACATCTGACGGTGAAAGACTTGAAAGATGGGGAAAATATATATTAGTAAGACCTGACCCACAGGTTATTTGGAAGGGCAAAAGAGAGCATAAGCTATGGAACAAGGCTGATGGCATCTATCGCCGTTCAAATAAGGGTGGCGGTGCTTGGATAAAAAATGATGTTCCGGAAAAATGGACTATTAATTACGGAAGCCTTACCTTTAACCTAAAGCCAATGGGCTTTAAGCACACAGGACTTTTTCCGGAGCAGGCAGCCAATTGGGATTGGTTTTCTAAGCTAATTGAGGAAAGAAAAAAGCAAGGAAAGTCAGTTAAGGTTTTAAATCTTTTTGCTTATACGGGAGGCGCAACGGCCGCAGCAGCAAAAGCAGGAGCAGAGGTTGTCCATGTGGATGCATCTAAGGGAATGGTTTTATGTGCTAAGGAGAATTTAGCATCAAGTGGACTTAGTGACGCGCCTGTTAGATATATAGTTGACGATTGCAGAAAATTCGTTGAAAGAGAAATCAGACGTGGAAATAAATACGACGGTATCATAATGGACCCACCATCCTATGGTAAGGGACCAAAGGGCGAAATCTGGAAGCTGGAGGACGCGGTTTGTGATTTTGTGTCGCTATGCGAAAAGGTGTTGTCCGACGATCCACTGTTTATGCTTATAAATTCATATACAACAGGACTTAGCCCACTAACTATGGGATATGTTCTAGATGTTGAAATAGTTAAAAAGCACGGTGGCAGAGCAGAAACAGGTGAGCTTGCTTTGCCTGTAACACAAACAAAAAGCTATCTCCCTTGTGGCGCAAGTGCAAGATGGGTAGCAGACAATAAATAAGTATTAAGAGGAAAAATGAAAGAACCTTTAATAAAGCTAGAAAATGTAAGCTTCAAATATCCGGCCTATGAAAATGAGGGAGATTTATTTGCAGTAAATAATGTATCCCTAGAAATTAATGAGGGCGAATTTGTCGCAATACTTGGCCATAACGGCTCGGGAAAATCAACAACAGCTAAGCTAATCAATATGGTGCTTACTCCAAATAGAGGAAGAATTTTTGTTGAGGGTAAGGAAATTACAGACGAAAATATCACTGATAATGATGTTTTTGAGGTTAGAAAGAAAATAGGAATGGTATTCCAAAATCCAGATAACCAAATTGTAGCTACCATAGTTGAAGAGGATGTTGCCTTTGGACCTGAGAATTTAGGCGTTGAGCCATCTGAAATACGCAAAAGAGTTGACGAATCACTTGAAATTGTTGGTATGAAGGAGTATGCTCGTCACGCACCTCATAAGCTATCAGGCGGACAAAAGCAGAGAGTTGCGATAGCTGGCATTATCGCTATGAAGCCCAAATGTATAATTTTTGACGAGTCAACTGCTATGCTAGACCCAATAGGACGCAAGGAGGTAATGAATACCATTCTGCGTCTTAACAGAGAAGAAAAAATCACAATAATTTTGATTACACACTATATGAATGAAGCTATTCAGGCAGATAGAGTAGTTGTTATGAAAAATGGTGAAATATTTACACAGGGTACACCAAACGAGGTCTTTACTCAGCCCGATGCTCTTAGTAGCGTAGGACTGGAGGTGCCTCAATCAATCGAGCTTATACACAGATTAAATAAGGAGCTTGGCTTTAATATTCCTTTAATGGTATATGATATGGATACCTGTGCTGAGCTTATAAAAGAGGAAATAGAAAAGCGTAAATAAGGAAATTAATATGTCAATTATTGAACTAGTAGATGTTGGCTTTATATACGGTAAAAAATCTCCTTACGAGATACACGCATTACAGAATATTAATTTAAAAATTGAGGAAGGCTGTATAACAGGTATAATAGGACACACAGGGTCGGGAAAATCTACCCTTGTTCAAATATTTAACGGACTTATAAGACCGGATAGCGGCAAGGTGCTTGTAAATGGTAAGGATATATGGGAAAAGCCAAAGGAAATAAGTAAAATCAGATATATTGTCGGTATGGTAATGCAATACCCCGAATATCAGCTTTTTGCCGATACAGTTTGGGAGGATATTGCCTACGGACCTAGAAATATGAAGGTTAGCGAGGAAGAGGTCAAGAAAAGAGTTGAGAGAAGCGCATACTTTTGCGGCATTTCCAAGGAAACTCTTGAAAAATCTCCCTTTGACCTATCGGGCGGTCAAAAGCGTAGAGTAGCGCTTGCAGGTGTTATGGCTATGGACCCCGATGTTTTAGTCCTCGACGAGCCGGCAGCAGGTCTCGACCCACGAGGCAGACGGGAAATTCTTGGTGGTATCAAGGAATATCGAGAAAAAAGCGGCAAGAGTGTCGTTATTGTCAGTCACAGTATGGAGGATATGGCAATGTATTGCGATACAATTGCAGTTATGTCACACGGCAAGCTAATTATGCACGGGGACTGTAAGACTGTATTTTCAGAAAAGGAAATGCTAGCCGAGGCAGGACTTGATGTGCCTGAAATCACAAACACAGTACATGCACTTAGAAAAAGAGGAATTGAAATTTCAAAAAGCATCTATACCGTTGATGGCGCTGTAAATGCAATTAAGGAATATTTGCGAGGTGATAAAAATGGGCTTTGATGTATCACTAGGTCAATATTATGAGGCAAATTCCTTTGTGCATAAGCTCGATCCAAGAATGAAGCTTTTATTTGTAATTGTATTTCTTGTTGCAACCTTTGTGGCAAAAAATATTTTTGCATTTGTGCTATTAGTTGCGCTTATATTATTCTTTGTTATTATTAGTAGAGTTCCGTTAAGAGTTATATTCAAGGGCTTAAAGCCACTTATTGTTATTATTATTTTTACAGCCGTTCTCAATATTTTCTTTACAAAGGGCGAAAATTATTTGTGGGGCAAAGAAATTATCCCTAATTTTTGGCGTGTAGATATTTATTGGGAAGGACTAATAAATGCGGGAATTTTAGTAGTTAGAATTGTAACCTTGCTTATCGGTACAAGCTTATTTTTCTCATACACCACTACGCCAATTGAGCTTACTGACGGTATTGAAACAGGTCTTGCGCCGCTTAAAAAGATAAAAATTCCAATCCACGAATTTGCTATGATGATGACCATAGCATTAAGATTTATTCCAACACTTATTGACGAAACCTCTAAAATTATGAATGCTCAAAAGGCAAGAGGTGCAGATTTTTCAAGTGGCGGACTTATCAAGCGTGCAAAAGCATTAATACCAATTATCATTCCGCTTTTTGTGTCGGCTTTTAGAAGAGCAGACGAGCTTGCAACAGCTATGGAATGTCGCTGTTATCACGGTGGTAATGGCAGAACAAGAATGAAAATTCTTAAAATGAAAGCAAGAGATTACATTATGCTATTAATATCTGTCGCAATGATGGTAAGTGTTATACTGCTTAATATTTATGCGGGTGGGTATAGCTTATAATGAGCAAAATTTTATTAACAATTGCCTATGATGGCACAAATTATAATGGTTATCAATTGCAAAATGATAAACCAACAATAGCCCTTATGCTAAACCAAGCAGCAAGGGAAGCCTTTGGTGTTGAATGTAAGGTAACAGGTTGTAGCAGAACAGATAGCGGAGTACATGCGCTTGGCTTTTGTGCAACAGTTGAGCCAAAGAACGAAAATGATAAAATAACCGTACCTGTGTCTAAAATACCAATTGCTATGAACATAAAACTACCTGACGATATATCCGTTTTAGAAGCAAAAGAGATGGATGATAGCTTCCATCCTCGCTATGATGTTATAAGCAAGGAATATATTTATAAAATTCACGATAGCCAAGTGCCAAATCCGTTTTACAGAAATTATGTGCTGGAATATGGCAGAAAAATAACAGATGACGGGATTGAAAAAATGAACGAGGCGTGCAAGCATTTTTTAGGCACTCACCGGTTTGATTCCTTTATGTCTGTAGGCTCAAAAATTGAGGATACAGAAAGAACTGTTTATTCTGCATATGTAAAAAGAAATGGTGATATTGTAGAGTTTTCAGTTTGCGCAGACGGTTTTTTATACAATATGGTTAGAATTATGGTTGGAACATTACTAAAGGTTGAAATGGGTAAGATTAAACCAACAGAAATTTCTAAAATAATTTTGGCAAAAGATAGAAATTTAGCAGGCTTTACTGCAAAACCATATGGACTATATTTAAAAAATGTACAATATGATACTTGACAAATGCCTAAAATGAGTTTATAATATGATATAGAAATTTTTGTTTATTAATATAAAAAGGAGGAATACTAACTCCCGCCTCTGTCGGTACAACAGGCTTCTTCGAGCGGTCGAGAAGCATAACCCCAAGCTCGCCCTCCAAT
>JAGAJV010000052.1 GCA_017625915.1 Clostridia bacterium | reverse complement strand
GCGCGCAGTCAAGCTTAATACCGTCATCAAGTATGCCTCTGATTGCAGTACGAGCCTCGCCCTCAGTTTCACGGCCGTCAGATAAAAGAACTATTCTCTTATTCTGTCTTTCGTCTGTGAACATACCCTGAGCATACTTTAATGCCTTATAAATGTTTGATTCGGAAATCTCATTAGCGCTGCTGTACTGTAGATAATTGCTAGCCTCGATATCAAGCTCGCCCGGATTTTTAACTGCATCCTCCATTACCTCGTTTGCAAAGGGAACCAGACCGAATTTAGTTACTCCGTCCTCGTCCTTAGAGGCATCGACGATATCGTGCATAAGCTTGTTCATATCGTCCTTCATTATATCGTTACTTTTGGATACATCCACTACAAAGATAACTGTTGTATCTGTTGGCGCTGTTGTTGTTTCCTCAATTCTTATTCCTGATACAAGTGATGTAAGAAGCACAATCAGTATCATATGAATAATAAATGGGATAATATGCTTTGTTGCCTTTCTTCTCTTCTTATGAAGCTTGAAGAATGGAATAATACCCAGAATAAGTGCAGGTATTACAATGAGTAACAGCCATGGGCGTGCTATATCAATATTATACTCCGTCACGATGGTATACCCCCCATTCTGTTACTAATAGCAGAATTAGTAATGCAATTAAATATGGGAATATTTCAATAGGCTCGGCTTCAACAACTGAGTCTGCTGGAATTTCTGCTGCTACTACATTTTCTCCTACTATAACTATATTACTTTCACTGTTTGGAATATGAGTTGGCATCATATATGAAACCTTTGTTTCATCGCTATATGTAACCTCAACCTCGTAAACACCAACCTTATCAAGAATAAACTTCATATCAAGGTCCTCTGTTTCGTCGAGAATAATGCCCTCATACTTAAATGTTAGCTTGTTTGCACCTGCCGGCGCATTGAATTGTACTATTTGACCGATTTCAAAATCTCTTGACGGTAATACGTCAGGAATTGAATAGGTAACCAGATTATTAATAAGAAGGATATAATCTGTAATCTTGATCGGCCACGATGAGTAGTTAAAGTCAAAGCTTGTTACTACCATACGAACTCCGCCGCTTGTGCCTGCAATTAAGCACGCCTCATTACCGTTACAGGAGAATATCTTCTCGAAGTTACCGCCATGTGTCATTGGCTTATATCTTCCAACGCCAACCTGACAATCCAGATTTTTAGTAATTGTTTGATATGTATTTGTTTGTGACATTGATGCAAGAATCATTGTAAAATCGCCATCTACCGTTTCCTGCTCCATTGCAACGCCTGATACTGCTGACGGAATAGATGAAGGATTCAGTAGCCATACAGCACCGTCAGTTGGGAAATCCTCGCCCTCGGGTGGCTCAACGCCCTCAAAGATATAAAGGTCGTAGCCCTTTAATTCACCCTTTGCCTGTAACGCTGCCTCTACGCTTTTAAACATATCGTCACTTCTTGGCACATAGCCATTGGAAGAGAGCGCTACATAAAGTGATGTTGGCTTGTTTACATCAACTGCACCGTCGCCGGTAGTTTTAAACTTACTGCTGACAAACAAAATTTTTGGAATTGTTTTTTCAAGAGAGTAAAGATAGTACTCGTTATCGGTTTCAATGCCTCCATCGTCCTCGATAACCACCTTTACTTCCTTATAGGACTGAATATTATCAATTGGAACAACTATCTGTGTTTCAGTTTCCTCGAGCAGTCTGTTTGGTGTAAAGATAACATTAACAGTTCCACCCTCGTTCATATTTGTGTTTGGTAATATAATATTCTTTGAGCCAAGTAAAACAAGAGGTGTTTCGTCGTTATCGTCGTCATCAATGTAAATACCGATAGCACATTCTGTACCGCGGCCATAGCTTACTACCTCTGCTGTAAACTGATAGTCACCTGTTAAAAGCTGCTCATCAGTTACATTTAAGATAGAAACATTGTATTCGCCTGTTCTGGCAATATTAACTACCTCAAGTCCTTCAACATTCTCATAGTCCTTATCGGTTATGAGCTTAATTGTTGCGCCTGCGTTTAGCTCCTGAATTTTACTTGCAAGCTCAAGCGCGCCCTCTACATCCGCATCACCGTCTGTACAGGTAATATCCTCAAGCTCGTATCTTATATTGATTTTATCCTCGCTTCTTTCGATAATAGTTTCAGCCTTTGTGCCTGCAAGAATAACAGAAATTCTGTTATTGCTTCCAATGCCCTCAGCCTCCTCTAAAATCTTTTCCTTAGCAGCCTCAAAGCGGGTTTTGCCCTCAAAGGAGGATTGCATACTGGCAGAAGCATCGAGAATTAAAATTTCTTCATTTGATTTAAACGGTTTTATCGTCGGTCTTGCGATTGCAAGGCTGGCTGCAACAACCGTTAGTATTTGTAATATGAGCAATAATGAAAGAATAATGCTCAACGGAATCTTACGCTTAACATACTTTAAGCTTCGTTTCCAAATAAATGTACTGGCAACCGGCTTTTGTACGAATCTTGATTTTATAATGTAAATTATAATAATGATAGGTACGCCTATAAGTCCCAGTAATCCTAAAGGTTGTAAAAAACTCATTTGATTACTTCCGCTTCGTAGCCCTTTCCAAAGATTACCTTTTCAATAGGCTCGTCTGATGATACTGTAAAGAAGGTTACGCCTCTTGATGCGCAAAAGTCAATAAGCTCCTTTTCATAATCGTCAAGTGCCTGCTGATAGGCTTGCATTGACCTCTTAGTTACCATCATCTTCATATTTCTGTCAGCGCTCTCTGAGTCCTGCATATCAATACGACCGTCAAAGCCGGGGTATAATTCGTCAGGTGATAATACCTGTATCATTACAACCTCTCTTCTTCTATAAACTAAGAAATCTATCATTTTTTTCCAGTTACTCTCCGTAAAAAAGTCAGAGATAATTATAGTAAGACCATCATCATATCCTGGCTTGCCGATATTTAATACAGATTTTTCAAGATCTGTATCGCCGCCAAATTCTGTGCTTTCAAGAATTTGCGCAGCTCGATAGAAGGAATCCTTGCTGGTTACATTAAAGGGAAGCTCCTCGGCTCTATCCTCCTTAAGTAGCTTAAAGGACACTCTATCCATTGAGCAAACCGATAGATATCCAAATGCTGCCGCTATACGCAATGCCGCTGTCGCCTTTTCCGGCTCACCGCACGCCATTGACATTGAGCAGTCTATCAATATTTGATTTTGCATCTGTCTTTCATCTGTGAATAGCTTGATAAAGTATTTCTCAAAACGCGCATATACGTTCCAGTCAATACGTCTAATATCGTCGCCCGGAAAATATTCACGGAAATCGGCAAATTCTACAGTGTTACCGTAGGTTCTTGCCTTTCTTGTACCTCCGAAATATCCTGTCATTTGAGATTTAAGACAAAGTGCGGCGGCATCTAGACGGTCCAAAAATTCACCGTCTAATATTCTTCTTTTCATCTTTACCGCCTATTTATTATTTCTTCTTTTTATCAAATACTGCTTGCGCCTTGCTTACATTATTAAGCTCTGCGATAATTGACTTAATTACATCGTCTGCGTTCATCTTTGATGTTACAGCCTCGAAGCCAAGCTTGATTCTGTGACGGAGAACCGGAACTGCAAGTGTGTTGATGTCGTCGTAGGATACGTTATATCTACCCTTCATAAGAGCGCGAACCTTTGCTGCTGTAATAAGAGCCTGAGCAGCACGAGGTGATGCTCCGTCACGGATATATCTCTTAGCTGTTTCTGTTGCTACCTCACTGTTTGCGTGTGTGGAAGCTACCATTACCATCGCATACTCCAAAACCTCAGATGCGATTGGAATTGTCTTTGCAACCTCTCTCATTCTTAGAAGCTCTTCACCGTTACAAGCTGCGCACGCAGTTTCATCCATTGTCTTTTGTGTCATGGATACGATTTGTCCAAGCTCCTCGGCAGAAGGATTAGGAACTAAAATTTTGAACATGAAACGGTCCATCTGAGCCTCCGGAAGCGGATATGTACCATCCTGCTCGATTGGGTTCTGTGTAGCAAGAACGAAGAATGGCTCATCCATCTTACGAGTTACACCCATTACTGTTACCTTGTGCTCCTGCATCGCCTCAAGTAGCGCTGCCTGTGTCTTTGGTGTAGCACGGTTAATTTCGTCGGCAAGCACGATGTTACTGAAGATAGGACCCTTTTGGAACTCGAACTTTGAGTTGCCCTCTTCATCTCTTGTGATGATGTTAGTACCTGTAACGTCGGCTGGCATTAGGTCAGGTGTGAACTGAATTCTTGAGAACGGTAGGTCGAATACATTACCAAGTGAACGAACAAGACGGGTTTTACCAAGACCCGGCGCACCCTCAAGAAGCACGTTACCGCCGGCAATAATTGCAATGATTGTTTGTTGTACTACCTCTGTTTGTCCGATAATATCCTTCTTAACCTCTTGGAAAATTCTGTCGCACTTTTCAGCAAAAAGCTTTAATTCCTTTTCTGCTGCTGCATCAAGCTTTGTTACAGCCGGCTTTGGTGATGGCTTAGCTTCTGCCTTAACCTCAGCCTTAACCTCCGGTGCGTTTTCTACCTTTTCTTCAGTCTTTTTTACTTCTGCTACTGGTGCAGAAGCAGTTTTCGCTTCATTATTCTTATTAAATAATCCCATAATCTTTCTCCGTATATATAAATTTTATTTTTAACTAAAATTGCATTTATCCACAAGCACGCCCGAGGGCGTGCTTGTGGAATTAAATATTATTCTTCTGTTTCTTCGCCAATGATTTGTTGGTAATATGATTGAATTGCCTTGTACTGCTCCTCGGTAAGCTCGCCCATTTCGTACATCTTATCAAGCTCAGCATCAAATGTTTCTCTATCAACCTTGGAAATATCAATTATACCCATACCCGGAATGTAAACCTGCTCCTCAACCTTAACGTCGCCGTTTCCGCCTGTTCCGCCCTCTGTTGGCTCCTCAGGCTCCTTATCAGACGGTGTTTCAGATGGGTCCTCGCTTGGCTCCTCGGTTGGCTCCTGGCTTTCCGGCGGTGTTTCCTCAGGCTTGCCCTGTGGCTTTTGACCTGTCAGGCTTTCCTGAGTTTGCTCCATCTTATCAATCATATCCTGAGCTGCGTCTTGGTTTTGTTGGTTTTGTTGCATTTGGTCCTGTGTTTCCTTTGAAGCCTCATCAAGAGCCTCGTCAGCCTTATCCTTAGCCGGTTGGTCTGTTGATGGGTCCTCAGGGTCAACCATATCTGCTGCATCCTTCAGATCGTTTGCAAGGTCCTTAAAGATATCGGACATTTCTTCATTTTCCATCTTTTGGGAAGCATCGTTAAACTTATTAGCCATATCCTCAAGCTTATCCTTTAGCTCTGAGCCGGATAAATCCTTGTATTCGTTCTTTAAGTCCTCAAATGCGTCCTTAGCAGCCTCTTGGTCATTCTTTTCGATAGCGTCTGCTAAATCCTTGAAGTTTTCGTCAAGAGCGTCGCTTGCATCCTCTTGCTTTGCCTGCTCCTTATCAAGAATATCCTGAATTTCCTGCTTAGCATCTTGAATTGTGCTGTTTATCTGCATATCAGATGCATCGTTCTTTAGCTGATCCTCAAGCTTATCCTTAAGGTCGTCCATAACCTTATCCATTTCTTGAACGGTTTCGTCGCTAGCAACCTTATCTTGAGCCTCTTGCTTTACCTGCTCCTCGCTCTTTTCTGGGTTCTTTTCGGAAATTTCATCCTTAGCCTGCTCAAACTTATCGTCCTTGAAATCGTTTACAATATCCTCAAGGTCCTCGATTAAATCGTTAACCTCTTTATCTGTCTTACCTAATAAATCCTCACGAAGATCGTCGAAGTTATCCTCAATCTTGTCAAGAACCTCTTCCTTTTCCATAGCATCGGTAATATCGTCCTTTGCTTGCTCGAAGGTGTCCTCAATTTCCTTGTCAACCTCTTCCTGTGAAGCGTTGCTTTCAGCCTTGTCAGCTACATTCTCAAGGTTTTCCTTAAAGTCCTCAAGAGCATCCTTCATATCGGAGTCCTGAACATCCTTCATTGCGTCCTCAATCATATCAGCCATATCCTGAGCATCCTTTTGTTGGTCAGTTGACTGTAGAAGGTTATCCTTCATTTGATCAAGAACCTCTTCAACCTTTTCCTTGTCGCCGGATTCGATAGCGTCGGCTAAGTCCTTCATATCCTCCTTAACCTGCTCGTCAGCGGTTTCGTTCTTGTCGGCAGAGTTTTGGAGATTGTCAGCAATTTCCTCTCTCTTTTCCTCTTCCTTTTGAAGTGCGTCGTTTATCTTATCCTGTGCGTCCTTAACTGCGTCTTCCTTAGCCTCAGTCTTTTCCTCGTCGGTCATTGTTTCGTCTTTTTTGATTTCGTCAATCTTGTTTTCAAGATCGTCGATTACATCGTTGATTTCGTCCTTTTCAGCTTTGTCTAGCTCAGACTTTGCAACCTCGTCTCTGCTTTCCTCGATTACATCGTCGATTGTCTTATCCTCTTCGCCTACAAGGTCCTCCTCAAGCTTATCGAATACATCAGCAATCTCTTGCTTTAGCTGATCTTCCTTTACAGCCTCCTGTAATTCGTCCTTTGCCTGAGTTGTTGCGTCGTCAACAGCTTCCTTAAAGTCTTCCTCTGTTGCATTTGGATCGTTTAAAACATCCTCTGCCTTTTCAAGGTTTTCCTTTAGGTTATCAAGTGCTTCCTCAAGGCTTGACTTATCCTGGTCGATAGCCTCCTCGATTTGCTCCTGCTTTTCCTGCTCGGTAAGATTTTCGTCCTTCATAATGTCCTCAATCTTATCCTGAAGGTCTTGGCTCTCATTGCGAACTGCTTCCTCGATTTGCTCCTGCTTTTCCTCTTCAGTAAGATTTTCGTCCTTCATTATTTCGTCAATCTTATCCTTTAATTGCTCTTCATCCTTGTTTACTGCATTTTCAATTGATTCTTGAATTTTATCAAGAATTTCTTGCTTTTCCTCTTGTGATAGGTTAGGGTCAGTTAACTGCTCCTCCATCTTTTCAAGAGCGTCTGCAATATCCTCCGGGTCTTGCTTTTCCAGTGCGTCTGCCAGGTCCTCAGTTGTTTCGTCCTTCTTAAGCTCGTCAATGATTTCTTGGTTCTTTTCAAGCTCGTCTAGGATTTCCTCTTCCTTATCTCTGATTTCCTCGTAAACCTCTTCAATCTTGTCCTCTATTGTTTCGTCCTTTTCAAGCGGCTCGTTTAGCATATTGTCGAGCTGCTCCTTGAACTTGTCTAATTCCTCAAGCATTTCATCCTTTTTATCGGGGTCAAGCTGGGAATCCTCAATCTTATCCTCGATTTCCTCGAAGGCATCATCAATTGTTTGTTGAACATCTTGAATTTGATCCTCGTATGGGTTTTCTGCCTTAATTGGAATGAGAAGTAGCAGAATGATTGCAACTACCATTGCTACGCAAGTAATTAATGTTGTGTATGGTGTTTTAATCTTAAGAGCCTTAGAGTCAAGCTTCTCAAGTCTTTTTTGAGTATCCTCTCTTTGTACCTTAGCAACATAGGATTTATCCTTACGGTATTCCATCATTGTGCTAAAGCGCTCGTCAAGTCCTAATGAGTCAATTCTCTTTGCTACCTTATCTGCGTTTGTTGCATAACGCTTCTTGTAGGTGATTACGCCCATTACTATCGCACATACCAAGCCTGCGCCGATTGCTGATAACGCAAATGGCATTGATACATCCTGCACGATAAATCTAAAGATTGCTGAAAGCACAAGCGTTAATGCTGCACCGAAGAATAAACCGGTTGCAAATGCTTTAACAAGTGCCTCGATGATAACCTTTCTCTTAAAGGGCTTCATCATATTTTTGAAATCCATATTTACCTCCTTCAAGTAAATCCGTTACTTTTATATTATAACACTTTGATTTGTCGTTTGCAACAATAAATAAATTTTGTTACAAACAAGAAAAAAATTTTGGCAAATTGCACAAACTTTTGCTCTGATTTGCTTTTTTTCGATTTTGGTAATTGTGAAATTTAACCAAAAATCTGTGTTTTGTCAACAAATTTAATTGTCCTTTTAGTGCTTTTTTCTGACAGAATATGTAAGAGCACCACGCTTACATATCAAGTCCCTTCGTAAATCACCTCTTTAAACGCATTTCATATACGGATTTTTGTATTGGGCACAGCTTTATGGGTCACTGCGCCTCTTTGCACTATTAATATATCACATTAAATTCGGAAATTGTTAAAAACGGAAAAAACTTCAAGTCCATTTCACCGTATTTTCAGTGTTCTTCACACGATGTTCACATTGTTCATTTTATCAACAAAAAACTAGTGGTCAGTGGCGAAGCCACAGCTAAATTTGCGTAAACGCAAGCTAAATTCAGCGTGCTGAGCTAAATTCGAGCTTCGAGCTAAATTTGCCGTTGGCAAGCTAAATTTGCGCAAACGCAAGCTAAATTCAGTGAGCTGAGCTAAATTCGAGCTTCGAGCTAAATTTGCCGTTGGCAAGCTAAATTCAGCGAGCTGAGCTAAATTTGAGCTTCGAGCTAAATTTGCGTAAACGCAAGCTAAATTCAGAGAGCTGAGCTAAATTCGAGCTTCGAGCTAAATTTGCCGTTGGCAAGCTAAAATACGCCCCTATTACCTTTTCACTACCACACTAGTGGTCAGGGGTTGGTGAATTATTGTAGGGGCAATCATTGATTGTCCGCATCTATCGGTAATAACTGACGACCTACTCCTTCCGTCACGCAAGCGTGCCACCTCCCTCTAAGATGGAGGCTAAAAATACGCCCCCCTTCAAGCTAACTGCTAACTGCTAGCGGCTGGCTGCTGGCGGCTGGCGGCTGACGGCTGGCGGCTGGCGGCTAATAAAAAATCGCCCTATACTCTCTTAGCAAATAGAAAGAATATGGGCGATTTTTATTAATATTTTCTCCAAACCATTTTATCTACTACTCCTGTATAGGATTGTATAATCTTAACAACCTTAGTAGATACATTTTCGTCTATATAGTCCGGTACAGGAATACCGTAGTCACCGTTATCGTTTAGGTCAACTGCTGTAGTAACTGCCTGTAACAGTGATTTTTCGTCAATTCCCGCAAGCACGAAGCAAGCCTTGTCAAGAGCCTCCGGGCGCTCAGTTGATGTTCTTATACAAACGGCCGGGAATGGATTTCCTACGCTTGTAAAGAAGCTGCTTTCCTCCGGTAGAGTACCACTGTCGGATACAACGCAATATGCGTTCATTTGTAGATTGTTGTAATCGTGGAAGCCCAGAGGCTCGTTGCGAATTACTCTCTTATCAAGCTTAAAGCCTGATGCTTCAAGACGCTTTCTTGAACGAGGGTGACAGGAATAAAGAATAGGCATATCGTACTTCTCTGCAAGCGCGTTAATTGCATTAAAAAGTGACAAAAAGTTCTTCTCTGTATCGATATTTTCCTCTCTGTGCGCTGATAAAAGGATGTATTTTTTCTTTTCAAGACCTAGCCTTTCAAGAATGCTTGATGCTTTAATTTCCTCTAAATTTGCATGTAAAACCTCTGCCATTGGCGAGCCTGTTACATATACTCTTTCCTTTGGTAATCCACACTCGTGAAGGTACTTTCTTGCATGCTCAGAGTAAGCTAAATTCACATCGGAAATAATGTCAACAATTCTTCTGTTTGTTTCCTCCGGTAAGCACTCATCCTTGCAACGGTTTCCTGCTTCCATATGGAAAATCGGAATATGTAATCTCTTTGCGGAAATTGCAGATAAGCAGGAGTTGGTGTCGCCCAAAATAAGCAAGGCATCCGGCTTAATTTGGTTCATTAGCTTATATGAGCAATTAATGATATTACCAACGGTTGCGCCAAGGTCGTCGCCTACTGCGTCCATATAAACCTCGGGGCTTTCCAGCTTTAGATCCTTAAAGAAAATTCCGTTAAGGTTATAGTCATAGTTTTGTCCTGTATGGGCAAGCACGCAGTCAAAATGCTTTCTGCACTTATTTATTACAGCGGCAAGACGAATAATTTCCGGTCTTGTGCCAACAATGATAAGCAATTTTAATCTACCGTCATTTTTAAATTGAACATCTGAATAGTCAAGCTTAATTTCCATTTTGTTTTCTCCTTAGGCGTAGTAATTAAACAATTTCAAAAAAAGTGTCGGGCTTTGCCGGGTCAAATGACTCGTTTGCGTACATTACAGTCACAAGGTCCTCTGCTTCGCTGAGATTTATAATGTTGTGTGTATAGCCCGGAAGCATATGGATAGCCTCGATTTTTTCGCCGCTTACCTCAAAATTCAAAACCTCGTCAGAGCCAATCTTACGCATCTGAATTAGTCCGTGACCGCTAACAACTATAAAAAATTCCCATTTTGTATTGTGCCAATGCTGTCCCCTTGTAATACCCGGCTTTGATATGTTTACAGACACTTGTCCGCAGTTTTTTGTCTTTATAAGCTCAGTAAAGCTTCCTCTTGCATCCACATTCATTTTAAGCGGAAAGGATACCTTTTCCTTAGGTAAATAGGATAGATATGTGGAATAAAGCTTTTTGGCAAATGAACCGTTTGGTATTTCCGGCACAACCAGTGTGCTTGGCTGATTTTTGAACTCGTTAAGTAATTCTACAATCTCACCAAGGGTTACCTTATGGGTGACAGGAGCGACACAGTATCGGCCATTTTCGTTAATAACTGCATTTACTCCGTCGTAATCGCAGTGATGCTCCTTACATTCTAAGGCGTCAAGCATTTCGTCCACTAGGTCGTCAATATATAATAATTCAAGCTGTACGCTTGGGTCGTTTACCTGTATCGGTAAACCGTTTGCTATGTTATTACAAAATGTTGCAACTGCGCTATTATAATTAGGTCTGCACCACTTTCCAAAAAGATTTGGGAAGCGATATACTAAAGCTCTTGCGCCTGTTTCCTTGCTATATTCAAATACCAGCTCCTCGCCTGCCAGCTTGCTTTTTCCGTAGTCGCTTCCTGCATATCTGCCCAGGAGTGTGGCTTGAACAGAGGATGAAATCATTACAGGGCATTTATTATTATGCTTTTTCAGGCTAGCTAAAAGAGTGTCTATAAAGCCAAAATTGCCCTTCATAAATTCGCTTTCATCCTTAGGTCTGTTTACTCCTGCAAGGTTAAAAACAAAATCCGCCTTGCTTGCGTACAAGTCCAGGTATTCCTCGGGAGTGTTTATATCATATTCGTAAATTTCGTCAATTCTTATGCTTCTTGTTTTGTCCTTGTTATCTCTTATATTTTTAAGAGATTCGCAAAGATTTTTTCCAACGAAGCCATAAGCGCCTGTTACAAGTATATTCATTTTTATACCTCAAAATTAAAGTCTAGTCCAACATAGTTTAGCTCTGCTTGGCAAGCATCAACTGTTTCTTGATTTACAGCATTTATTTCGTTGCTTTTTTCTTTTATCTTTTTGCCCTTAAATAAGAGAGCCACAGTTAGTCTCCAAATCCACATAAACGGTAGCATAACGGGACATTTTTTGAGCCAAGGATATATATAGCACATATTTTCGTATTTTGGAAATGCAAGCTCAATATATTTTTTCTTCTTAGCTTTTTCTACATCTCTTCCCTTGGAAAGCTTAAGCGCCTCGGACTTCAAGCCAGCCAGCCTTGTTCCGTATACACCGCTTTCAAATATTTTTGCAGTTATAAATTCGCTCACATCGTCACATTCAGCGCCTTCAAACCACACATCAAGCGTCCTTTTTACATTTTTAAAGAATTCTAAAAGATGTAGCTTTTCCAATGATGAATTAATATAATCAAAATCAAGCTCCGGATATGAATTCAAAAAAAGATAAATATCTGTCATATGCTTAATACCAATTCCGGTATCTCTGTAATGCTTAGATAGATGAGTAAAGAGGTAAACAAGCTCGTCCTCTAAGCCCATCACATACTCACAGGAATTATCGTTCTTTTTATGAGCAAGATTCCAGCCATCACCAAAAAACGCATAAAAATCCTTTTGGTAGGTAGCGATTATTCTTTTATGAAGCTCAAGTGGAAGTATTTCTCCACTCCATATCCATTCGTGGTCACTGCTTACTTTAAATTTATAGCCGAGCCTCGGCAAAAGCTCCTCAAGCTCCTTCATTTGATGTTCTCTTATAAGAATATCAGCATCACTCATTACACGCATTTCGCCCTGAGGATAAAGTCTTTTAATAATTGAGCCCTTTAGCTTTAAATATTCTATTCCGTTTTTATCAAATTCCTTGCATACTCTGTCAATTTCATAAAGCTGATTTTCGCTTAATGCAGTTAATTGCATAGTTCCAAAAAGCATTTTATTTTCAGTATCGCTAGCTATAAATTTTGGGTCGTGTGCACCACCATAATATAGCATTGGCAAAATTTGATGCTTTACGCCAAAGCTATATACCTGAGAATAGTCAAAATCCGTAGGCAGTGGCTTGCTTTCGCCCTTTAAGGCGTTATTTATAAGCGTAATTATACCTGTTTCAAAGCTTGATAGCATTATTTTTCTTCCTTTGCAAGCTCTTCTCTAATATATTCAAGAGAAAGAAGCTTTTCCTTAACTCCCTCAACATCTAAAAGCTCTGTATTATGTGAATTAAATTCGGTAAGAGGATTTCTCTCTACATCACCGTCTTTAAAATATTTGTCGTAGTTAAGTCCGCGCTTATCGCAAGGCACACGGTAGAAATTGCCCATATCAATTGCGTTTGCACATTCCTCGTTGGTTAAAAGTGTTTCGTACATCTTTTCACCGTGACGAATACCGATAACCTTGATTTCGCTCTTATTTTTCTTGTCAAAAAGCTCCATAACAGCCTTAGCCTGTGTTTCAATTGTGCAGGCAGGTGCTTTTTGAACAAGAATATCACCGCTTGTACCATGCTCGAAAGCAAATAGCACAAGGTCAACAGCCTCATCAAGTGACATAATAAAGCGAGTCATTGTAGGGTCTGTTACTGTAATTGGCTTGCCCTGTCTAATTTGGTCAATCCATAGCGGAATAACTGAGCCACGGGAGCACATAACATTACCGTAACGGGTACAGCAAATTTTTGTCTTATTTGGGTCAACTGTTCTTGATTTAGCAACAATAACCTTTTCCATCATTGCCTTAGATGTACCCATAGCGTTTACAGGATATGCAGCCTTATCTGTAGATAAGCAAATTACTGTTTTAACGCCCTCGTCAATTGCGGCGGTAAGCACATTATCCGTACCAATTACATTTGTTTTTACTGCTTCCATAGGGAAAAACTCACAGGATGGAACCTGCTTCAGCGCTGCTGCGTGGAATATGTAATCAACGCCGTGCATAGCATTTTTTACGCTTGCAAGGTCTCTTACATCGCCAATATAAAATTTAATCTTTTCTGCCACCTCAGGCATCTTAGCCTGAAATTCGTGACGCATATCGTCCTGCTTCTTCTCGTCACGGGAGAAAACTCTGATTTCTCCAATATCTGTCTTTAAAAATCTGTTAAGCACCGCATTACCAAATGAGCCTGTGCCGCCTGTAATCATTAATGTTTTGCCAGCAAAAATTGATTTTTCCATTGTTTTACCTCTTTATTTTTCTTAAAATTTTTCTTAATATTCTTTTAATATAGCTTATCGTGCCTACACCTAGGTATTTTTTTGATGCTTTTTCAAAGCCTTGGTTATTAACAGTCCTTATAAATTTTTCTCTGTTTTTTGGCTTTGTAACAGACTCTACTGCGGCAGAGTTATACTTTAAAGCTTCATCTAAATCTGTTTCCTTATAGGTTACATTATCCTTAATCTTTTCAAATAAAGCTTGTCCCCTTAAAGAATTTACAAGCATCAACGAAATTCCCTTATCGTTATCCATTTCAGGAATTACATTTTCAATTCCCCAAAAATCCGCAAGGGTTATATCACTTTCTCTCACCTTGCCTTTAAAGGAGCAGTTGTAGCAAGAGGGACGAAGGCACAAATCGGTTAGAAAGCTTTTAATATATAAATCATTTCCACTTTTTTGCCTGTATTCCTTATCATTGTCAAAGCCTAAGACTACGCTATAGCTTTTCCAACCAGAATCTTTATTTCTGAATTGTACCGCATTAATTGTTGAGTTGTTTTTATTTTCTTGATATTCCTTATATTTCTGCCACACCATAGGGGAAGGTACACCGTGGCATATTATATCTTGAGTAATAAGATTTTCGTAATCCTTACCTAAATAGCTATATAGACCGCCTATTTGACAGGGCGTGCCTGTGAATAGCACTAATTTGCCCTCTGTTAAGAGCTCTTTCGCTTCTTTATATGTATTGCCAATAGTGCTTTGAACATATTTTGAGCCTCTGAATACAGATAAGCCCTCTATGGTGTCAACCATTTTATGCGATACTGAAAAATCCTCATTAAAGGCAGCACCGAATACTACACCACCGTTATTTATTATATATGTAGCAATTTCAGTAAACAAGCCGCCTGAGGAGCTATATCTTCTTATTTCCTTTGTGTTGCTATATGCACCATAGGCTTTTATACCGTCTATGCTTTTAGTTCTTTCTTTGGGCGTTATTATAGGACAAGCTTTTACGCAAAGACCGCATTTTATACAAGTACTTTCGTCCACCTTAGGATACAAAAAGCCCTCATTGTCTGACACCATAGATATGCAGCTCTTAGGACAAATGTCTACACAAGCATGACAGCCCGAGCATTTTTCTTTATTTTCTATGTAAATCATCGTTTAAAAATCCTTTTTATTGGCTTTAATATAAGATTTCTTTCGTAAGCATTCATGCCAAGGAAAAACATAGACATACAATATGTCACAGCATAAACGCAAATCCAAGCTAATAATTGCCAAATAGATGTTATTGTAACAAGCTTATAAATCACAATTCCTATTGCTACAGGAATTATTAATCCCACACATTGCCTTAAAATATTTTTCCAAAAATGTATGATATTTATATTACATTCCTTGTGGTAATAAATATTCATTATTATTCCGTTTACAAAAATAAGAGAGATCGCTGTTCCTAACGAAGCGCCAATTTCTCCATACAATTGACACAGAAAAATAGTTGATACTAAATTTATAAGTGCCATGCCTGCATAGAGAATGCTACGGAATTTATGCTTATTTAGCGCTCTTTGCACCTCAATTCCTACATTTTGCATTAGTGGAATAGTTGCAGGAAGCACAAGCAGTAATGCTACATAATATGAATTCTCATAGCCCTCTCCTGCCCAAAAGCTAATAAAGGCTTGGCCAAAAAACACTATGCCCGTTGATAAAAGCATAAGAATTAAAAACTGAATTCGTCCAACCTTTGTAAAAAGCTCTGTAAATCTTTGTGTTTGTAGCTCTTTATTTCCAACAGTTTCGTTTGCAATTTTATGAATTCTTGGGGTAAATACTCCTGAAATAGATGTGGAAAAGGTCATATAGTAATTATACAGTACAAATCCTACCGAATATATGGCTACAGATACTGTACCCCTAAATCTACCTAATAAAAATTTATCTACATTCCAGTTAATTTGATCAACTATTAAATTTATAGCTATAAACGCCGTAAATGTAAATAAGCTTTTAAATATTCCTTTTTCAAAATTCTTAAATATAAATCTATTTTTAAGAACAAAGATAACATATATAAAGTATATTATGTCAGTTATTAATGTCAAGGAAACCGAAACCGCCACCACTGCAATAGATTTATATCCCAAAAGAAGAATAGGTAATGTTACAATTGGGCTTAAAACAGTCTTAACCGCGCCAAGTAGCTTTAAGAATATAAACCTTTCGTGTGCTGAGATTATGCATTGAAAAACGCTCATTGGAAAGGATACCGCAAGGTTAGCAGTCAACAATAGCATTAAAACTCGTGCTATTTTGTACTCTTCAGAGGTTAATCCAGTATCGAATACTAATTCAAGATTAAAGCTTAAAAATAAACCACATAGCAATGCTATAGCACCTATTATTAAAAATATTAACAGAAACAAGCCATTTAATTTGTATATTGACTCATAATCATTATCCTTTTTGTACCTTGAATAATATCTTATATAGCTACTATTGAAGCCTAAGCTCAAAACCGTTAGCATTGTAATTGTGGATGAAACGGTAACATATAAGCCATATTCGCTTTGCCCCAATAATTTTATCATTATAGGGGTATAAACCAATCCAACAATTATGCCAAGAAGCATTTGGGCATAGGATAATATTGTTCCTGCCTTTAATTGATTGCTTTTCATTTAATATTCCTTCTTAAAAAATCTATGGACTTGTCCTTCATATATAAAAATTCCTCACTATCCCTGCCATAGTCTATAGGCGTTAATTTTTCTATATAAGGAATACTTGCCATTTCCCTTGTTGATAAAAACCTGTCGTTTAATTTAATTAAGCTCATTAAGCTACTAATTCGCGTGCTCATAGCCTTATGCTCTGTTCGTTCTAAAACAACAAATTCCTTTTTATATATGTATGAAAACACAGTGGCATGAAAGCTATCGGTTATCACAAGGCTTGCATGCTTAATTAAGGATACAAAATCCGCAGGCGAAACATCATATAGCCCGATATCACCAAAGCCTTTGTCGCATTTTCTTTTATGACCCATTATGTTTGGAATTGTTACAAGCCTCAAGCCGTATTTTTCAGCTAATGCTGTAGCTAATTTTCTTTGCTCTATATCATCCCCTAAGAAGTAACAGAATAAATATTTTTCTTTAACTCTTCTTTCAGATACAACTAAATCCCAATCGCTACTATCTAAAAGAAGGGTTGGATCGAGTGTCCATTCAACCGCAGTAGGAGCAAGGTCACTTAAAAGCTCTATAGAGCCTTCTTCTCTTACTGAAATTGCCTTAAAGTCCTTCATACAGGCTTCAAGCATATCCTCTTGACCATAGCTTAAAAATTTTTGTCCTAAGCTTACAGCATACGCTATTTTTGTTTTATTACTTGGAACAAATTCAAGCCTATATACAGAATCCCACCACATAGGATTCCAAATTTGGTCACTTCCTGCTACAAAGGTGTCATAATTTTCAAGGCAAGCTGAAATGTCCTTTTTAGTATATGCTCTTGCGCTATGACGAATTACGTCTTTATTGAAGCGTTGAAATGCTTTCTTTCTTATTTTTAGCTTTTTATGTATTCCAAAATCCTTTAAGCCTTGTCTTGCTTTTCTTGCAAGCTTGACAAGCGGTCTTAATAAGGATTTCACTGTTACTCTTTTTGATTTTTTTATTTGATATGACGAATCATATGAAATTTGTTCAACCGCACATCCTGTATGTTTTTTTATTGCTTCACAAAGCGCATAAGCCTGCAGATTTCCACCATAATTTATGCTATTGTGATAAAAGGTTATAATTCCTATCCTCATACATTTTTCTTTCTTTTATCTATATTTTATGTTAAAAACCAATCTAACAAGTCCTTTTCTTCCGTGTGTAACTAATCGTTGAACAAGCTTAGCCATCATTCCTCCGTTATAGAAGCGACATTTTTTGACATACTCATTGCTTATTACATTGGCGATTATTTCCTTTCTTGCATTCTTATCCATTGTATGCTTGTATACGTGGTGATTACAGCCTATCATTAGGCTTACATATGTTTGCTCGAAGCTTTCCTTAGCTTCTTGATTTACGCCAATTTTGGCAATTAACTCTCTCCATTTATCGTAAACTCTTATATGAATCTCGTATATATCCTTATGATATTTTGAAAACAAAGAATTTTCATTTTCGCGATAATAGGTATAGTATATACCTTTGTCAAAATAAACCTTTTCTATATGCTCACAATACGATAAATTGAACAACGTATCCTCACCTAAGCTTATACCCTTTTCAAAGGCTATATTGTTGTTTTTGATTATATCAGTCCTATAAATTTTGCACCAGGGGCCGCAAATACATATTTGTGGAAATGTTTTATTTACATTTTCATATAATTCGGTTATGGATAAGCGTTTGGCTTCTTCAATTGTATAGTCATCCTTTTTTGTTATATCGCCGTTATTTATAGTTATCATTTCTAACCCACTAACATATAAATCAACATTATCCATATGAGCTATAGCTGATTCTAAAAAATTACCTTTTATTGAATCGTCACTGTCAATAAATGTTATATATTCGCCTCTTGCATTATTTATTCCTGCGTTTCTTGCCAGGCTTACTCCACCATTCTCCTTATGTATCACCCTTACTCTTTCGTCCATTTGGGCATATTCGTCACAAATTTTGCCACTGTTATCAGGACTTCCATCATCAACCAATATTAACTCAAAATCTGAATAAGATTGATTTAATATGCTATCAATACATCTGTTTAAATATTTTTCAACATTGTAAACAGGAACAATAACGCTTATTTTTGGCATACTTACTCCTTCAATAATTTATCTATACTTGATATAAGATCCGTATTTAAACCATCAATTAATGCTCTACTATCATATGGTTGGCTTAAATCTACCTTTAAAATAGCCTTTGCAATTTCCTCTGGTGTTGCTACCTCATAATAGAACATAGCTTGCCCTACTGGGGATTTTTCAATGGCTGGTATTTTCACGCTCACTACTCTTAAGCCATTTGCTAAATATACAAGTATTTTTGATGGAAATGAGGTTCCATTGTATGCGCCATTTGGATTTTGAGTGCTTAAGCCTACATGACAGCCTTGTAAAAAGCTTCTAAAGCTCTCTCCTTGCAAGCAACCATCATAGGTAATAGTGCAGTTGGTTTCTTTTTTTGTTTTTTCAATAAGCTCAAAAAGCTGAGATTTTTGTTGATCGTTGCCAAAGCCAAGAATATGCACATGATATTTTTCACTAAGATGCCTTGAAGCCTCTACCGCCGAATATGCTCCCTTTGTAGGGTCCAGCGTGCCCGCATATACAACATGAATTTTACCATCATCCTTTGGCTTATTAGTTGTTTCCTCGACCTTATAGGTGCCTGAACAAACTATATACTCTTTATTGATAATATTTAATTCTTTTTCAAGCAAATCTGTCGATAATATATATTTATCCGCCGTTTTGATAAAATCTATTTCCTTTTTACGAAGCTTTTCATCTTCTAAAACATCTGCATAAATTTCTGCTACCTGCAAAATAAATTTAAAGCTTTTTCTTTTGCGAAGCTTTGTTAAAGCATTCATTAACGCTAAAGAATGATATACTATTACGGTATCACCATTCTCTATTAAAGCTTCAAGCTCCTTTTCCATACACCTTTCTCGTCTGAATTTTTGAATAAAGCGCATAGGAATATTTTTTCTGCTATACCTTTTGAAGCATTTCATAAATATGGCTGTAGTTTTTTCATTCAATTTAACAACCGTTTTATCTATTTTAGAGCCATCCTCGGACTGCGCTGGGCTATATATGGTCAAGTCGTAGCCTAAGCTATTTATGCTATTTGATATGTAATCCATCAAGGTAACGCCAGCGGGCGATGTGTTTCTTGAATGCTTCTTATTGCCGTAATGGCCAATATATATTATTTTACTCATATTGCTTTCCTATTATTTTATATATTTTTTTATACCCATCAACCATAGATTTTTTTGAATATATATTCTCTGCTTTTCTCGCAATTTCTTCTTTGTTATAATTCTTTGATAATGTTTTCTGAACCGCATTATAAAGAGCTTCTATATCGCCCTGTGCTACAAAATCGCTATAATCCTTAATTGCTATTTGCTCCGGACCTCCTGCTAGAAAGCCTACAACAGGTGTGCCACAGCTAAGGCTTTCAGCCACAACCATTGAAAAGGTTTCTTTTTTACTTGTTAAAACAGTTAAATCTGCCATAGAGTAATATTTGGCAAGCTCCTCTTGATTTGATACTCTGCCAAGCAGTATTACATTTTCTGGTGCTTTTATGCTCGCATCATAGCTCCCCGCAACAATAATTTTTACATTTTCATCCTTAAGCATTTCAGCTAGCTTTAATATGTAATAGCCACCCTTAATACTATTAATATCATTGTTAAAATTTGGTGAGGCGTGAAATATTATTTTTTCGTCCGTTAAATTATGCTTGTCCCTTAGCTCGCTAGCATCATAATGCTTAAACACACCTGTATCTAAGCCATTAAGCACAACTGTATGATTTTTGTCGGCTAGTATAGGGGATTGCTTTGCTCTTTCCATAAGCCAAGAGGAAACAGCTACAACGGTTAAATTTTCAAATCCATCAAAGGCTTTTTTCATCTTAACCCAAGATTTATGTGTGCCATCAAATATAAAAGAGCTGGTTTCCTTTTTCAATCTTGGACATTTACCACAACCATTCTTCCATTTATCGCAATCAAGAGCGTAACCGCAATTTGCTGTATGCATAAATTCAGCATGCAGAGTTAAAACGGTTTTTATTCCACTGTTTTTTAAAAACTCTATTAATTTATAAATATTAACCATATGTCCATTGATGCAATGCACATGAACAATATCTGGCTTTTCCTTTTTAATTATTGAAATAAGCTTTTTTGTTGAGAAAAAGCAACCGCCATACATAACTCCTGTTAATCGAGAGGATATTGCATTAATTTTACATAGAAAATTACTGTTTGTTTTATAAACATTCGTTTCGTAAACCTTGGGTCCATTGCCATAGCAGACAATTGATTCACAATTATCATTTAAAAGGTTAGAGTGAATATCATACACAATTTTGCCTGTGCTACCACTATTATAGACACAGTTAATCTGTAAAACCTTCATTTTTTCTCCTTTAAGCCCAGAATGCCTTGTATGGGTAAATTTCAAGCACGTCCGATCCGCTATTGGCATCAAATATATAATAAACGAAAAAGAACACGGCCATAACTAAACCCATAAACTGATAAACTTGTTTATTTCTTTCATGGGAACGATTAATTACTTTGGGTATGAGTAGTGGCAAAAATATAATAAAGTAATAATTCATTCTCATAGCAACGAAATTTGATAAAGCAAATATTTGAAGCATAAGCACAATAACAGAAATATTTCTTAATCCAATTGTGTTTTTGTCCATATTTTCTTCCTTTGGAACAAAAAATGCAAATATAAGGAACAGTGCAAAAAGTATAATCATTGTATATGCTCCTGTTTCTTCATATGGGTATTTTTCGCCGTAATCACCTAAAAACTGCAATAAGAATTCGAAGATAGGTTTATTAAATATAAGAACTAATAGAATAGCAGGAACAAAAACAAAAAGCTTTGCCTTGGTGATGTTCATATGATATATTGGATAAAGCAAAAATGCTATAAAGGCAGAAGTATGGAATGTCATTGCCAATAGTATAACAAGCATAAACAGGATTAGCTTCTTTTCTTTAACAAATTTAAAGGACATCGCAACGATAGCAATTGCAATAGCTTGTCTTAGTCCAGAAAACATCATCGAAAAGTTTGGCAAAATAAGAAAGATTGAAATTGATAGTAGTGCATTTTCACTTTCTTTTATATATAGCCTAGCTATAGGCAAAAGAGATATTGCTGCCATTATTGCTATAAACCACTGATCGTCAGTTGTAAATATGCTTATTACCTTGTTTAAAAGCCAATATCCATGTTCGCCCTCAAACTCTTTAAATATATTAGCAAAAGAAAGATTTTTTACAAAATTAAATCTTGGAAGATACGAGGATAAGTCAACTCCAATAGTTTTATCTCGACAAATCAGTAATGTCAATAAAATAGCAAAAAATATAAATATCGTCATTCTCTGCTTTTTTTCATTGTTGAAATATTGGTTTGTTCCACCGTACAATAGATAGAATACAATAGGAACACCAACCATTATATAATAGGGTATCATTTTTTCTCCTTAGTTAGTTTTCATGCCTCTTACGACACGGTAATAAATTCTTCTGATTGTAGGTCTTATATTACCATATGCCTCAGCACATTTTATCTTAAAGCGCCTTCCTGCGCTAATTAACTTATCCTTTTTACTTGCATCTAAGCATTTTTTTACAACCTGCTTATTCCCAATAATAGCATTGTGATACGCACATGAATAAAGAATCTCACTTGCGTGGTCCTTATCCTCCACTATTTTCGGTATCAGATATTCTGACATTGTATTGCTATCCTTAATAAAAATCTCTCTGCCTCTTTGTGTCAGCTGTCCCTCGTGAACTCTGCTGGACACACCTGTAAAGCTTGTATACAATACATCAAATTTATTTAAAAAGATTTTTGCCCACATAAGAGTATCTTGACTATAGCGTAGCTTTTCGTCAAAGCCTCCGCTCAAATCAAATGCTTTTTTAGGAACCAAAAATGCACAACCGCTATATGTTCCATGACCAAGCATAATATTCAAGACATCATAATGCTTGTTTATACCAAGCTTTAAATGTTTATTTTTCTTTGCGGGAGTTATACACCTTGAATTTTTGTCGATCTGCTCAACATCGCAATAAACAAGCACATCTTTTAAGCCATACTCGTTTAATGCCTCAATTTCCTTTTCAATTTTTTCAGGCTTGTACACATCGTCATGGGAAAGCCACGAAAAATACTCACCGCTCATATTGGCAATGCCCATATTAAGAGCAGTTGAAACTCCACCGTTTTCCTTATACATATATTTGATTTTATCGCCATAGGAAAGCGCTATTTGCTCAGTAGCTCCTTCATCCCTTGAGCCATCATTTACAACGATAACCTCTATATTTTTATAGGTTTGATTTAATGCACTGTCAATAGCCTCTTTTACAAAATTTGAGCCGTTATATACAGGTATTACAATTGAAACTAATGGTTGATACATTTTTATCCTCTTTTTCTATTATTTTTTCGCTAGGGTTTCTCTTATTTGGGTACTGCTGATTCCCTTTGTATATGAAAAGTATACTATTTCAACATTCTTATCCTTAAAATACTCCTCATATCTTAAAAATCTTTCTGTCCCCTTGTAATCGCTTCCTACAAAGAGCTTGTTAAAATGATGCTCGTCCCAAGCGTCACTATCCTCTCTGAAGGACATTACCACCTTGTCAACATACTTGCAAGCGCCTACAATTTCCATTCTTTCCTCAAAGGGTATAATGGTAGTCTTTCCCTTATGGCTTGCGTCGGGATGAACACCTACAATAAGATAGTCGCACTCTGCCTTTGCTCTTCTAATCAAATTTAAATGTCCTATATGAAAAAGGTCAAAGGTTCCGGACAAATATCCTATCACTATTGGTGATTTGTCAGAAATTCTACCTGATTTTTGCTTGTATTCATAGCTATCAAGTCCGAACTGACGGGCATTTTGACGGTACCTTTCAATAACTCCCTTATATACCTCATCATAATCAGGAATAAACAGAGTCTCACCCTTATAGAGCCTTGATACGATTTCGTCAGAAAGCTTATCTGTTAAGGTTAAGTCGTTTTCGCCACCGTTAAATCTTGTTCCCTTTATTGAGCCGGGTGACACATTAAGTATTCTATTATCATAGCCATTTGCCTCAAGCTCAATATTTACGCTTTCAACAAATCGGCAAATCGAAGCCTTTGTAGCAGAATAAACGGAAAACATAGGAGAGCTTACCAGCCCTGCAATTGAGCCAATTATTCCCGTATAAAAGCTCTTTGTATTTTTTATTCTCTCATAAAATATTTTTAGTATCTTTATAGCTGAAACACTGTTTATTTTAAATAGCTTTTCTATTTCAGTTAAGGATAGATTATCGAAATTGCATATTCTTCCTATGCCAGCGGTTATAAATAATGTATCTATCTCCTCATCACTACTAAAATTCTCGAATAAATCATTATCAAAGCTAGTAAGATCAGTTTTTATGTAATTATAGGATTTGCCGTCTAATATTTTTTCCGCAGGAGAACAAACATCTAAAATTATCACATGCCTATTACTGTCAATAAGCTTTTTAGCAATAGCAAGTCCTATGCCATTACTGCCTCCTACAACTATCGCTTTTTTCATTATAATCCCTCAATTATTTACTAATAATTCTTTTATTTTATTTATCACTGTTTTACATGCGTTACCTGCATTTGGCGCATATTTTTCTTTGAATAGCCTTGCATATTCGCAATATTTATCTATATCAAGAGTAGCTATTTCCTCAATTAAGCTATCCTCACTTAAGTTCACATTACAACCAAGCTCACTCTTAATGTCAAAATACAATCCTCTTATTCGGCTGTATTCCTCAAAGTCATAAGAGAAATTGAGCATTGGTCTTTCTAAAATAGCATAGTCAAAATATATGCTTGAATAGTCAGATATTACCATATCTGATATACACATCAAATCATTTAGACAAGGATAATCTGAAACATTGTAAACAAAGCTGTTACTTTCAACTCCAAGAACCTTGACAACCTCATAATGCGCCCTGAACAAAAGCACATAATTATCGCCTAATTTTTCTTGCCATTTAGCAAAATCAATCGGTGGCTTTATGTAACAGTTATTCATTTTATCTCTGTTAAATTCACGATATGTCGGTGCGTACAAAATAACCTTTTTATCCTTTGGAATATTAAGTGATTTTTTTATTTCATCACATCTTTCGCTTGTATACTCCAAAAGCACGTCGTTTCTTGGTAAATCACTAATCAGAATATTTTCCTTTGTAGTATTAAAAAGTCTTGTGAAAATTTCCTGATCGTACTCACTTTGAGAGCATTATATACGCACGCCCTTCTTTTTGTTTTTGTTTCTAAAGCTATGATTTTCTTGGATGTCATTACCCATCTTTTTTAAAGGAGTACCGTGCCAAGAATTAATTTCAATTATCTTTTTTCTTCTAAGCTTAAGTCCTCTTTCTACGCTTGAATTTGTTATCCACATTCCCGAGGAAAGAGCTGCCTTGTAGAATTTAAATGTGTCAGCCTTTACTACATTGCAATCAAGCTGAAATTTTGACGGTTCTCTGAATGCCCATATAAATTCATAATCCTTAAAGAAAGGATCGTTTTTCATTTTTTCATAAAGCACCCTTGGGCTATCGTCATACTTTTGCCCACCAAAGGACATAAACAGAATTCTCTTTTTTCTGATTATTGTAAAGAGTGCAATCAGCCCCACAAGCATATTTCCAAAAAATCTGTATAAAGACAATACAAATTTATTATACTTTACAAAGCTAATTAATTTTTTCTGCATTTTCTGCTCCTATTACGCAACATATCTTTTCGTTTATTTCTTTTTGATTGTAATTCATTTCTGCGTGCTTTCTTGCATTTTGTCCCATTTCAGTGATTTTGTTAGGATTTTCAAGAAAATATATCATTTTTTCAGCAATTGCCCTGCTATCTCCTACAGGAACTAAAAATCCGTTGTAGCCGTCCTTTACTGTATCTCTTGTTCCGTTTGTATCGCAGGTAATAGACGCTCTTCCAATAGCTCCTGCCTCTGCGTTAACAAGACCTAAGCCTTCCTTATACGATGGCAATACATTAACTGAGCATTCCTTGATATATGGCCTTACATCCTTAGTAGCGCCAAGGTAATTAATAATTCCATTTTCTGTATATTTCCTTAAATCCTCAGCCTTGATAGTCCCCTCAGGCCCTACAAGATTAAATACAGCCTCCGGATACTTTTTCTTAACCTCCTTAGCCGCCTCGCAATATTCTAAAACACCCTTTGTTTTTAACAAGCGAGCTATCATTAAAAAGGTGGTCTTATTTTCAACAGGCTGATATTCAAAGTTATCTAAATCAACACCCACTCCGTGAACTATTTCGCATTGCTCATCCTTAACAAGTCCTCTTTTTACAAATTCTGATTTATCATCATTATTTAAGAAAAATACCTTCTTAGAGTGCTTAAATGCTTTTTTATAGCCATGGCAAACATATTTACGAATAAGCTTCCATTTAAGGCTATTATAGATAAACACATCACCTGTGCCCTCTACCATAGAATAGATATTGCTATATCCCGCCTTTTTAGCGCCCTGTACTCCATAAATATTAGGCTTTAGCATAAATGTAAACACAAGATCAGGATTGATTTCCTTGATTATTTTAGAATATCTATTAGCTAGCGATAGCACCTTAAAGGGATTCAAGCTTCTGTTTGCATCATTTATGCAGTAAAAGCTTACGCCTAATTCTTTTATTTGATTTTCATTTTCTCTATCAAACACAAGCGCTGACACACTATGTCCATTTTTTTGAAGCTTTTCAATTAGCTTCTTTCTAAATGTTACCACTACGCTTGAATTCGAGCAAATAAGCAAAATATTCATTTAGTCTTCCTTTACAATTTTCGCAGGAACACCAATATATGTCCCTGATTTGGTTATGCTTTTTACAACTGCTGCGCCAATACCGATTGTTACATTGTCGCAAACAGTAAGCACATTTCTTACAGTTGCTCCTGCGCCAACCCAAACGCTTTTGCCAAGAGCAGTAACTCCACAAACCGTAGCACCTGGAGAAATGTGGCAATAATCCCCTATTTTACAGTCGTGCTCGATTATAGAGCCTGTATTTACTATTGCGTGCTTTCCTACAACCGTATCGGCATTTATAACAGCATTAGCCATTACACAGGTGCCCTCTCCAATTTTTACACTATCACTGATTTGTGCTGAGGGATGCACTGCTGTGTACCATTTGCAATTAAATGTATTTGATATTCTTTCCCTTATCCCATTATTTCCTATGGCAATAATGAAATAGCAATCGGAAAGCTCCTTATATTTCTCTGCTTTTCCTATAAGCTTAGAGCCATAAAATTCAGTATCTCCGGTATATGCGTCATCTAAAAAGCATTCTACCGTATCACCGCTTTTGCGAACAATATCGGCAATAACCTTGCCATGTCCGCCCGCTCCTATAATTACAACCCTTTTATCCATTAGTTAACCAACTCTTCTTTTATTTCTTCAACCGGTGCTTCGATTGGTGTACCCTTAAACTCCTCCATTGTTACAGAGGTTTCACTGCTTATGCCTTCCTTTTTGAAAACACTGAGCACTGTTTGAATTAAAATTAAAATATCACCAAAAAGGCTTATTTTGTTTATGTACACAACATCAAGCTCGAATTTCTTTTCCCAAGAAATAGCATTTCTTCCGTGCACCTGCGCATAGCCTGTAAGTCCCGGGCGAACGTCGTGACGGTGTCTTTGCTCCTCGTTATAAAGTGGCAAATACTTTACTAAAAGTGGTCTTGGACCGACAATTGACATATGTCCTACGAAAATGTTGAAAAGCTCAGGAAGCTCGTCAAGTGAGGTTGAACGCAGGATTTTGCCATATTTGTTCAGGCGAACATTATCAGGTAAAAGCTTGCCGTTTTCGTCCTTTTCATTTGACATTGTACGGAATTTTATTAGCTTAAATATTTTTCCGTTTTTGCCTGGGCGAAGCTGAGTGAAGAAGGGGTTGCCCTTCATTTTAATTGCACCAACAATAATGAGAACTAACAAAACAGGTGAAAGACACAAAATTGCAATGCCGCTTAAAAGCATATCATAAAAGCGTTTAAAGAACACTCTGTATAAAAGTGCAGAAAGAGTTATCCAGATAGCGAGTGCTAAAACGCAAATAATCGCTATTCCCCACCACTGTGTTGTTAAGGTATGTAGAAAATCATTAAATGTCATCAGAAGCACTCCTTAATAGCTTGAATTACATACATTTGCTCTTCCTCGGTCATTTTAATATCACTAGGTAAGCATAGACCACGAGAGAATATGTCTGCGCCAACGGATTCATTTTCAACCTTGATTAGGTCGTGTCCCTTAAATACCGGCTGTAGGGACATTGGCTTCCAAATTGGTCTTGTTTCAATATTTAATTCGCTTAGCTTATTTAGTACATCCATAAACTGAACCTTACAGCCCTTATCAATGAGCATACAGGATAACCAGAAGTTTGGCTTTGTATAATCAAGGTATGGATTCATTTTAACAGGCAAATCAGCAAGCTCCTTTTCGTAGCGTCTATAGATAGCTTCCTTTCTTGCTCTGTGGTCATCAATATGTACAAGCTGACCTCTACCGATTCCCGCAACTACATTTGACATACGGTAATTGTAGCCCGTTTCCTCGTGCTGATACCAAGGCGCGTTTTCTCTTGACTGTGTAGCCCAGAAAAATGCCTTCTTGCGCGCTTCCTCATTATCTGTAAGAAGCATACCGCCGCCCGATGAGGTGATTATTTTATTTCCGTTAAAGCTAATAGCATTGTATTTACCAAATGTGCCTGTTTGTCTGCCCTTATATGTAGCTGAAAGGGACTCAGCTGCGTCCTCAATCATAATAGCTCCGTGACGATTGCAGATTTCAAGAAGCTCGTCCATTTTACCGGGTGTACCGTAAAGGTGTGCCATTACAACAAGCTTAGTATCAGGATATTTTTTAAATGCAAGCTCAAGAGCATTTGGGTCCATATTCCAAGTATCTCTTTCAGTATCAATAAATACCTGCTTACCACCCTCATAGGATACAGGATTTACTGTTGCCGCAAAGGTCATATCAGTACAAAAAACCGTATCGCCTCTTTTTAGCCCTGCAAGCTTTGTTGCAAGATGCAATGCTGCTGTGCCTGAGCTTAGGGCTAAGGAATGATACTTTGTATCAAGCCCTTTGCTTAAATAATCGCTCATTTCAATCTCGAAATTATCACAGTTAAAGCCAAGAGGTGCAATCCAGTTTTTTTCAAATGCCTCGTTTACATATGCTATTTCATTTCCATGCATTGTTGGTGTTGCAAGGGGAATTCGCTTTTCAAGTCGTTTCATAATATAAGTCCTTTATATTAAAAATTAATACTATATAATAATAACACTTTTTTATACATTTGTCAACAAACAAATGCTAAAAATAAAATTGCAAGCACTAATCAGGTTAATGCTTGCAGCTTTTTTATTCTTCAATTATTGTGATTTTTTCTATAATTGGCTTGCTATTTTCGCTAACCTCTAAGCTTTCAATAATTTCAAGTCCCTTTGTAATTTCGCCAAATTCTACAGATTGCATATCAAGATTAGCATTATCCCTTGTGTTAATAAAGAAAACTGCCGGATTTACTGTATTTTCGCTTGATTTGGACATTGAAATTACGCCCTTTTTGTTGGTAAGACCGCTGTCAAATTCACCAAAAATTTGACCTGCGCCTGCATCCTTATCCCCACCGAAAAGCTGACCGTTCTCAAGGCTATAAAAGCTCTTTCCGTTATATGCGCCCTTATTTGCCAGCTCAATAAATTTGCTAACTGCCTTTTCTGCCTTTTCATTATTTAGCTTAACTGTAACCGT
>JAGAJV010000051.1 GCA_017625915.1 Clostridia bacterium | reverse complement strand
TTAAGGGCGCTTTTGCCCTCGCTTATTTTTTGCTTAAAAAGTACAAGGCGCTTTGACAAAATATAGTTGTGAATTGATGTGCCTGTTAGCTTTTTGAAAATTCTGTTTGCTTGGGATATGCTTAGGTGTACATTTTTTGAAATATCCTCAAGGGTTATTGGCTTTGTAAGGTTTTCGTTTATGTAGGCTATAATCTCGTTTTCGTCATTTTCTGATGCTTCCCGTTCCTTTTCTAAAAAAGCTAAATAAATCGAGGATAAAAGAAAGGAAATATTAGATTTTATTGATACTTCCGGCAACACGGAAAGCTCCTTAAATAGCTTTTCAAAAACTGAAATTGCAGAAAAGTCCAGCTCCTTTGGTAAATATAAATTCTTTTTGCCAAGCTCTCTATCAAAATATGGCAAGAGCAGACTGCTGTCAAAAAGCTCGGTGTTGAAATTTAAAACATATCTTTCATATTCACCCTTGTCGTTTACAATTAGCTTGTGAGTTTCGCCCGAGCGCATAAGCAAAACCGAGCCGGACCTTAATTTGTAAATATTGCCCTCAACAAGATAGCTAACCTTGCCCTTTACCACACATAAAAGCTCTAAATTGTCGTGAATATGCAAAACAAAATCCTCGTCCTTTGGGGATAAATCAATGGAATGAGAAAGAGAAAAAAGCTCATTTTCATAATGCTTTATAACTGCCATATAATCACCTCACTATTATTTTATCATCTTATGCTCAAAAATACAATATAAAATAGCAATATTTACAATTCAATTGTAAAAATATTTATAGTATAATAGAATTATAAAGCTTGTAAAGGAGTGATTTTATGAAGCTAACATTCAGATGGTATGGGGACAGCGACCCTATATCACTTGAAAGAATTAAACAAATTCCTACTATGACAGGAATTGTATCAGCAATTTATGATGTTAAGCCGGGTATGGTATGGTCCAACGAAAGCATTTTAGCATTAAAGGAAAAGGCAGAAAATGCAGGACTTGAATTTGAGGTCGTGGAAAGCGTGCCGGTGCCGGAGGAAATTAAGTACGGTGGCGAAAATGCGCCTCAGCTAATTGAAAATTATTGCGAAAATGTGAGAAGGCTTGGCAAGGCGGGAGTTAAGTGCATTTGCTATAACTTTATGCCTGTATTTGACTGGCTAAGAAGCGAGCTGGAGCATAAAAACCTCGATGGCTCAAATTCCCTTGCATATAATGAGGAAACAGTTTTATCTATGAACCCGGAAACAAGCTCGCTATCCTTACCGGGCTGGGACGAAAGCTATAGTAAGGACGAGCTAAAAAGACTAATTTCAATTTATAAGGAAATTGGTGAGGAGGGGCTTTGGAAAAATATTGAGGTATTTTTAAGGGCTGTAATTCCTGTAGCAAGGGAAGCAGGAGTTAATATGGCAATTCACCCGGACGATCCACCGTGGGGAATTTTCGGCTTACCTCGCATTATAACAAATGAGAAAAATCTCGATAGATTTTTAAATATAGTAAACGAAAAGGAGAACGGTCTTACCTTCTGTACAGGCTCACTGGGCGCTGATGTAAATAACGACCTTGTTAAAATGGCAGGCAAGTACGCAGACCGTATTCACTTTGTACATCTACGCAATATTAAAATCACAGGGGAGCGAGAGTTCCACGAGGTAGGACACCCAACAGAGTGTGGCTCAATTGATATGTTTGGTATTGCAAAAGCCCTTGTTGACGGTGGCTTTGACGGCTATGTGCGTCCCGACCACGGCAGAATGATTTGGGGTGAGAGCGGCAAATATGGCTACGGTCTTTACGACAGAGCCTTAGGCGCTACATATCTTGCAGGACTTTTTGAAGCGATAGAGAAAAGTCGCTAACCATAAGAGGATACAATGATTAAAAAAGAATTATTAAGAAGAAGCATCCCTGATTTTCTTGATGGAATTGACACCAAGGAAAAATGGGAGAAAAAAAGAAACGAAATAAGGGACTTGTTTTTAAAGGAGGAATATGGCTTCCTACCCGAAAAAATTAAGCCTACAATTAAAACAGAAAAGCAAGGCATCAATTTTGCAGGCAAGGCAGAATGGGAAAGCGTATTTTTCACCTTTGAGAAAAACGGAAAAAGCCATACTGTAAGAACAGAGCTGATTTTGCCAAAAAGCAAGGACAATGTGCCTGTATTTCTGTTTTTAGATTTTGAAGCCAAGGTGCCAAGCAAATACCTACCTGTTGAGGAAATACTTGACGGTGGCTTTGGTATGCTTGCGTTTTGCTATCAGGATGTAACAACAGATAATGGCGATTTTACAAACGGTCTTTGCTCGCTTTTTTGTGACGAAAACGGAAAATGCACCTTTGGTAAAATTTCTATGTGGGCATATATGGCAATAGCCTGTATGGACTACCTTGAAGCAAGAAACGAGGTAGGCAAGGTTGCAATTATCGGTCACTCACGACTTGGCAAGACTGCACTTCTGACCTCAGCCTTAGATAATCGTTTTTGCCTTACCTGTGTCAACGAAAGTGGCTGTAGCGGTGCTTCTATATCCCGTGGCAAAACCGAGCAAAACGAAAATATTAAGAAAATAACGGACACCTTCCCGTTTTGGTTCTGTGAAAATTACTTTAAGTATATAGACAAGGAAAACACTCTACCCTTTGACCAGCATATGCTGCTTAGCCTAGTTGCACCAAGAAGCGTAATGATAGGTGGAGCAATTTTGGATGTATGGGCAGATAATGAGGGGCAATTCCTTTCCTGCTATCTTGCAGGTGATATATGGAAGCTATACGGAAAGCGCGGCTTTATTTGTGAAAACAGGCTACCAAGTGTAAATGAGCATTACTTAGATGGCGAGGTTTGCTTCCACCTAAGAGACGGCGAGCACTTCCTTTCAAGATATGATTGGAATGTGTATATGTCAAAATTTAAAGGAATAATAAACAACTAATATATGAAAGCAATTTAATGTAATTGCTTTGAAAAACAAAAAAACAAGGGCTTTAGAGGGTGAGGGAAATTTTGTGAGTGCGTAGTCGTCGCTAGGGGTTCCCCAAAACGAAGAATGAGTTTAGGGGGTTCGCGTAGACGTACTAGTGTACGGCAGAGTAGC
>JAGAJV010000050.1 GCA_017625915.1 Clostridia bacterium | reverse complement strand
CAGAGAATAAAGCGTTAAACAGAGCATTAACAGCAGTGCTTAGTGTATTTATAGTATTGCTTGTAATCACCTTTTCAATAGGCTTGCCTATTTATGTAAGACCCTTTTATTATATGCAGATAGAGAGCCTCGGCATACCCGAGAAAACAGGCTATACTGTAGAGGAAATTAAGGACGCATATAACGAGGTTTTAGACTTTTTAGTATTACCTGACAGGGAATTTGGCACAGGCGTTTTTAAGTGGAGCGAAAGCGGTAAAAGTCACTTTGAGGACTGCAAGGGGCTATTTGATTTAAACCTGACTATATTTATAATTTCCCTTGCTGTAGTCGTTACTCTGATTATTTTAAACAGAAAGAAAATTTTTAAGCTAGCCCGTCCATTTGGCTTTAATTTCTTATTTACCTGCGGCGCATCGACCCTTGCATTTTTTGCATTACTTGGTGGTCTGTGTGCAATAGACTTTGATAAAGCCTTTACAGTTTTCCATGCGCTATTTTTCCCGGGTAAGGATAACTGGATATTTAGCGCAAGAGAGGACCAAATCATCCTTGCTATGCCACAGGATTTCTTTATGAACTGCGCTATACTTATAGCAAGCTCAATTATCCTGATTTCCATAGGATTTATTGTCTATGGAATAATAACACGAAAAAAGAAAAGCGCCTGAAAAGGCGTTTTTTTGTGACGGTTAAATGAATATTTGTTGAAAAGTGACAAAAATATATTTAATTCTAAAAATAATTTGTCTATAATGTAGATAGAAACTGGAAAGGAGAATGACAATGAAAAAATATATTTCTATTTTCTTAATTTTGCTGCTTGCTTTATTTACAGTAGCCTGCAATATTAATGTAGGTGACACAGACACACAAATAAGCACAGACACGCAAATGGATACATTAACCGATACAAATACAGACACCGACACAGATACAGAGATAAGCCAACCAAATGAGGATAAAGCAGATAATGAGCCTAACTATACTAGGGTAAAAAAGGAAAAGCTATCCCCTTGCGATGCGATAGTAAAATGGGGCGAAAAAATCGAAATAAATAATAGCTTCTTGCATAATCATAATGACGAGGAAGAACATGCCGAATTGATTTTAACTCACGACGGATATTTTGACAGCCCCTTAACCTCGGCGCATTTTGGAGTATATCATTTGACGGACGAGCTAAACAACAGCTATATTGAATATGGCTTTGAGGATGCAACATATGTTTTGCAAATTACTAATACAGAAAGCATTGCTGATATTTTTGCTGATGAGGAAATTTCAAGATTGCTTGATTATATTGAGGATTCTTATGAGCTTGCAAAAATAAATGACGGATCAACAAGAATTTATATAGACGGATTTTCAAATTTTAATTCTATTCAGATTGCAATGTTAAACCGTTTGGCACTAATGGAAGGTGTATCTAAGGTAAATGTGGGGTATATTTCAGAGCATCAATACAAGGTGCCAAAAAATACAACAGGCTACGAATACGAATGCTATGAGGGCGCACATTTTGGAATATGGTTTATTGTAAACACATATGAGATGCTTTTAAATCATATAGACGAAAGCCCTTACTATACCGAAATAGCAGAGAAATATAATGAGGAATTTTTTAAGGACAATATTATATTTGCCACAGGAATCAGCGGTGGTGTTTGCAAGGAGCATACACACTTTTTAGATGCCAATTATATGTATGATTGTAGAGATTATCCTCACTTTTACATAACTCGATTAGAGGATAATTGCGATTGCGAAAGAATAAATGAAACAGCTCTTGTAACAATACCTCGCACTGAGCTTGATAGTGAGGTTTATATAGAGGGAGCTATAGACTTACGCATAAATATATTATGGCGAGAGTCCAATTATCATATAAGCTCCGAGGAATACGGTAAAGATCCATATGAGGCTATGAGACATAAAATCAAAATTGAAGCCGAAAATGTGTATTTGGCAGAGGATAATGGCATAAAATACATAGATTACGGCTACAATGATGCAATTTACACAGTGAAAATAAGGTTCACAACACCTAAGGGAAAGGAGCTTGCATATGAGGCGCTTGATAAATTAGGTGTGGGCTTTGGAGGCAAGGTGGACGACTCCCTTGACAGTATGGTAATAATATATTATTCTTGCCTTGAACAATTTAAGGGAATACAAAAAATCCTGTATTCTCGCTTTGCGCCTGTTTGGTATGTTGACGAAATTATCGTTGATTGTCTTGACTTTTATGAAGAACCACTTTTAAAAACCTATGACACAAAAACACTTCGCCTTGTAGCATTGCCAGCTCCAACTCCGCAAGCGAATTTGTATTTATCATCCCTTGAGGAATATAACGAATTTATGCAAATATACGATATTGAAAGGCTGACAGATACAAAATATATGAGCCTTATATATAGTGATAATGTGGAATTTACAGAGGAGCTGTTTGAAGACAATTTTGTATTTGCGTTCATTAGAGAATATGAGGGCAAGGGCGTATATCAAAGACATTATTACACCGATTTTACCGTAAATAAGGTAACAAGAACCGATATAACCTACGGAGATGACGAAATCATTGTAGATGGCTTTGGTAAGCCTTCAATTTCTATTGAGGATATGTATATAAGCCGAATTAAAAATTCTGGCTGTGTAATTTTTGGAAGCGAATACACTAACAAGGATATAGTGTATTATCTTGATTTTGTAGTAGTACCAAAATCAGAGCTTTCAGAATATGTGGATAAAGCCGAAATCAGTGAGGAAAATACAATAAGTGTACTTGATACTGCAAAAAGCTTCATAAATTAAAAAAGCCTTCCCCTTGAGGGGGAAGGTGTCAGCTTGCTGACGGATGAGGTGTTGCAGAAAGCCTTCTTGTTCTAAAATTAAGACCCATCTGTGTTCGTTTTGCAGATGGGTCTTATATTAATTTGCTTAATATCTATTCTTCAATTTCTGTTTTCGCCCTTAAGCCTGTCAGCCTTTCAAATGCAGGTAATTCATAGCAAGGAAAGTAAATGCCGTAGTTTTCGCCATTATGCTCACCCTCTAAAATATGAAAAGGCTTATAGATTATATAAGGAATGCTTTCATCTGATACAGTGATTTTATACTGCTTAAATTCGCCCTTTCTCGGATGCTCAGCCTTATTCCAGCCCATAGTGGCTATACGCTTATTTACTGTGGTAATTCCTCTAAGCTCTGATAAATCAAAGGAATAAATGTTTTCTGCATCTGCAAAATGTAAGCATTTTCCGTCGGTGTACGCCTTGATTTCAAAATTCAAATAAGGCACGTTTTGCATTCCGCCATATGGCTTGATTTCTCCGTCCTTGATTTTATATCTGAACATCAAAATATCAATGCTGATAGCGTCCTTAGGCACACCAAGCTCGCTATATATGGCATCAAGGTCCTTGTCAATATCTGCTATCTGCTGTTCCACATTTTCCTTTGCTAAAACATTTTTGGATTTTATTTTTGAATATACAAAAAGCACTAACCAAATTACGCCGCATATAATAGCTGAAATAATTAATGCAGGGGCATTTTTGAATATTTGCATCAAGCCAAGCTCAAGATTAGTAAGCACATTAATAGCAACAATAAGTGCATAAGCACCGCATATATATGTAGCTATTTGTAGCCATAACGGAAGCTGACTTTTTTTGATTACTTGCTTTAGCTCCTCTTGGTTTTCCTCAAGGGAGTCTGTATTTTGTATAGAGGCTTTTTTTGTAACAAATTCGCTCCCGTTTACAACCTCGTTTTTCTTATCATCTGTTAAATTAATTGCAAATAATGGCTTCATTTTTTACCTCGTTTAAATGATTACGATTTAATTTTAGCATAAAGAATACGTAAAGTCAATAGCTAGACAGGGTATAGGGGATAGGATACAGGATGTAGGATATAGGGGACAGAGGATAGGGGAGGGGTTGTTCCTCCCGTTGTGTGTAGGGGACGGCGCCCTCGACGTCCCGTAAGCCTGTATGGGACGCATTTCAGCCTCCATCTTAGAGGGAGGTGGCACGCTTGCGTGACGGAAGGAGTAAATCCCCCTTGCTAGTATGTACGAACACAGCCAAGGCTGGATTCTCGCTAAAGCGAGGCATTTGCCTGCGACTTAAGCTAACAAGTTGACTTCGGCTTAAAGGAAAAGAACGAACCAGAGCTTTGCAAGCAAAGCCTGACCGAATCCACTCACCCCTAAAAGCACAAAAAAACACATCCATTAAGGATGTGTTTTTTTGTGGTGGGGGATGCTGGATTCGGACCAGCGAAGTCGTCGACAACAGATTTACAGTCTGCCCCCTTTGGCCGCTCGGGAAATCCCCCTTTTAAAATGTTGCAGGAATTGGAGCTGGTGAACGGAGTCGAACCATCAACCTGCTGATTACAAATCAGCTGCTCTGCCATTGAGCCACACCAGCATATCGTTCCTGCAACGGTGATATTATAGCACTATAAAAGCCATTTGTCAATAGGTAATTTGAAAAAAATT
>JAGAJV010000049.1 GCA_017625915.1 Clostridia bacterium | reverse complement strand
GGATAGCTCCATAGCAAGTCCTGTTTTAACTAATACTGTTTTATTTGGCTCGATTGTAATATCGCTATCAATGCAAGCATATAAATCAGCTCCTGCTGAATACGGTGAGCCGTATGTTGGCATTTTGGCATTTTCGTTTAATTTCTTAATTTTAACCTTCATTTTAAAAAGACCTTCACAGGCTGGTGAAAACAAAAGCGAATAAAAAACATATTTTGTTTGTTAATACGATATAGAACCCTTTAATGTAGAAATTTGCTTTGCAAATTTCATTGATTTCGCTTTTTAACTGCGACCGCTACTCTGCCGTACACTAGTACGCCGACGTGTACGCGTTCACAGTTTTTCCCTCACCCTCTGAAGCTCTCTCCTTTCTTTTTATTTGATTTTCAATGTGCGCAAATATTCCTTTTGCTCCCTTGTTATTCTAAAGCTCTCTATTGATTTTTGAATTGCTTTATTATGTGTCCATTTATCAAGCAGCTTATTTTCGATTACCTTTATTGCTTTATCATATTGCTTTACAAGGCATACGCTATATAGCCAAGCTATAGCCATTTTTATATAGTATTCGTCGCTTTTAAGCTTTAGTGTGCTTTCTATTACTCTATCAATATATTTATCGTTAATATAGTATGACAAAAGTGACACTAAGCCAAAACGCACTGTATATGCTTTATCACTTTTAAGACAACTGAAAATAAAGTCGGACACTGAGTCGGGATTTTTAAAGAATTTCTTTAAGCCACACACCGTTGTGTCACAAACTGCCCAGTTATCCACATAGGGCAAAAAGTCAATAATGCGACTTTTAAGTGCATCTGTATCTGATTTTAGGTAGCCTAGCATATAGCCGTGAACCAAGCTTTCATCATAATAGTTATGAGGCAGGCTATCTAAAAAATCGTTACCTGTGTCGGTATTTGCGTATTTTTTTGCAATTTGCTTAGCGAGTGGTCCTCTTAAGCCTAAAATATTATCTATATTAGGAACTAGCCTTGAGTGAAAATCCTTATAGCCCTCGTCCTTATTTAAAATTATTTCCTCTAAAATTTTATTCATAGTAATATAATACCATATTATATAATTATTTTCAATATTTATTGTCCTTAATCCAACAAAGAAGCTCCTCGTATTTCATTTGTCCTGAGGCAACGCCTATGCCTGCTTCAAAAAAGCTCTCGTTTGATGGATTGATTATTACGCCATTAAGCTCTAAAAACACCATCATAGCAAGCATACCTATCCTTTTGTTTCCGTCCACAAATGCGTGGTTGGAAATTAAGGAGTAGCCAAGCCAAGCACCCTTTTCCTCTATAGTTGGGTATAGCTCTTGTCCCCCAAAGGTTTGATAAGCAGATTCCAATGCGCTTTCTAAAAGGTCTGCGTCACGAAGCCCACCCGAGCCACCTGTTTCCTTAGATAATAAATTATGCAAAAGCATAACCCTTTCCTTACTTAATTTTATCATTTTGCAAGCTCCTCAAATGCTACACGATATTTTTTTAACACTCGCATAGCAACAAAATCAATTTTTTCCTCGTCACTCATTTGTATTGCTGTATCACTTTCCAAATCAATCAGCTTATATTTGGGCTTGTTATTTTTGAAAATGTAAACCTCGCCCTCTTTTTCCGCCTGTCTTGCCACCTTAGAAAAATTTTGGTTAGCCTCGGAAATTGATACAATTTTCTTGCTATCTATATCCATAAAATTCTCTCCTTAAATTTATTGATTTTATTATACACTAATTTTAGGATATTTTCAACCTATTTCATAAAATAAAACAGGGATTTTGTCCCTGTTTTATATGAATTAATTCTAGTTAGAATTAGCTATTTGATTATATGTTATGGTTGTAGCTTCCTTTAGCTGAGTTAGCTGACCGTTTACTGAGCACATATATCCGATATTCTTTCCGTCATAAACATACGCACACATAACAAGCTCTGTAGCGTAGTTAGCTTCAGTAAAGCCACCCATTACAAAATCAAAGCCTGTATATGTATCTGATATGCTTGCATTTACTGTTTTGCTTGGTATAAGTGCTACCACGCTTCCGTTTTCTGCCTTTAACGGGCTATTGGTTGTTATGCTTGAAGCAGACGCAACAACACCATAAATCAAGCTTGTGTTATTTACGCTTTCAAATTCGCTTTTTGCTTCAAGATTAACTACATAGCCTATGCAAATCTTATTACCGTCAATTTTTGCTGATACGCCTTTATATGAAATTATAGCATCGACGCTTTCCTCTGTCCTTAAGCCACAGCCGTTTTGACAAGCGCTTGTTTTAATGCCCGCTTTAGCATAATCGCTATATGTTATGCTTACCTCGTTTTGATGCTTGCCCTCATAGAATGCATCGCATACATTGTAGCCATAAATAATGTAGTTGCCATTTTGATAGCTATCAGGGGATGCTATATAATCTGCATAGCTGATTTGAGTAGCATTTAAGAATTTCCAGTTATTATCTGTTGCAGATTTTGTGGAGCTCTTAAAGTTATCAAGTGATACTGCCAGCTCCTCAAGAGTGCCTGTGTAATAGAATTTAATATTTGAGGAGTTTCCGCAGTTAAATGCGTAAGAAACCCGATATACTGTGTCAGGTGCATCCTTGTAAAAGCTTGAAGGAATATAAATTTCCTTTATGTTACTTGCTACATTTGTAAAGCTGTGATGGTCAACTGATGTGTTTGAAAAACACTTAAAGCTATTACCAAATCTGATTATTTCAACTGCTGCGCCTTGGAAAACTCTTTCACCTGCCGTTTCAACAGAATTTGGGAAGCTTACTTCCTTAATTGCTGTGCAGCCATAGAACATACGCGCCGGAATATGTGTTATTCCTTCAGGGAAAATTACATTCTTTACGCCTGAGTTCGCAAACATGCCTAAAAAAAGTGTTGAGTTATTTGCTCCCTTGCCATAAGTAATAAGCTCAATATTATCACTTAACGCAAAGCTGCTTTCTTCCCATCTGTCGTGCTTGGCAACTGATGACAATGTTCCCGGAATTATAAAGCTCTTTAAGCTATCACAGTTGCGGAAAATGTGATTACCCCAGGTTGTACATCTTGAATTTTCTGTAAATGGTCCATAAACAATACCGCTATCAACAAACGCCTTGCTTCCCAGTGTCTCAAGGCAATCAGGTAATGTAATATACTTTACTCCCGATTGAGCAAATGCAAATTGCTCTATTGTCTTTAGCTGTGATTTTTCCGAAAAGGTTACTCTTTCAAGACTATAGGTTTGGTAGAATGATACACCGTTGTTATAATTAGTTGATTTAATTATTTCAACAGATGCAGGGATATGAACACTTCTTAAATTGTGTGCTCCGTGAGCAAACTTATAAGGTATTTCCTTAATTGGTGTTTCATCATCCATTTCAACAAATAAAACAGGTGTTTCCTGGAATATGCTTCCGTCAAGCACTGTTATTGTGTTTGGCATATAGCAGAATAGAAGTCTGTTCTGTGAGCGTGAGCCATATCCGCCAAAAGCACCAAAGCCAAAGCTTAAAATACCTGCGTTATCAGGGAAATTTGCACTAACTACATTTCTTTTATTAATTGTGCCGACATAGTTAAATGCGCCGCTGCTATTTACTGTACCTGCGTAGCTATCGTAGCCCTCCGCTTGCACTGTAGGTAGGCTTGCAACAGTATATACAGTGTTACCGTCAACCGTATTGGTAGATGTAATGTACCAGGTAAGTGGGGTGCCGTTTTCGTCTACCTTGGCAAGCTCACCCTTAAAGGTTGAAATTACATCATATGTAACTGTACCTTGCTCTGAGGTTATATTTTTTATGCTTTCTGATTCATAGCTAAACAGCTCGTTCCCGTCTACATCCTTATAGATTGTAGATGCGCTCACGGAGACTGCAAGCATACAGGCAAAAAGAGCAAGCATCAACGAAACAAATAAAAGCTTTCTTTTCATTTTTATCTCCTTATTTATATAGATTACATTTAGTCTAACACATAAAACAAAAAATTTCAATACAAATTACAAAAATATCCAACGGTGCCAGTTGGATATTTTCATTCTATCAATATGCTTTTCTGTAAAGCTCAAGGATATCTGCTTCTGTGATTTCTCTTGGATTACCGCCAGTGCAAACATCATTGAATGCGTCGTTTGCAAGCTGCTCCAAAGCATCCTCGGGGATGCCGATTTCACGAAGAGTTTGTGGGATACCAAGGTCGATTGAAAGCTGTTTAACTGCTTCAACTGCTGCTTTTGCGCCATCGGAAACGCTCATACCTGTTATATCAACACCCATAGCCTTTGCAATTCTGCAATATTTTTTCTCGCAAGCTACCATATTAAATTCCATAACGATTGGAAGAAGAAGAGCATTTGCCACACCGTGAGCAATATCAAATCTTGCGCCAAGCGGGTGAGCCATTGAGTGAACACAGCCAAGACCAACATTGGAAAATGCCATACCTGCAACATACTGACCAAGAGCCATTTGCTCTCTTGCATGCATATCCTTACCGTTAGCTGTTGCTTTTCTTAGGTTATCAGAGATAATCTTGATAGCATTGATTTCAAGAATATTTGATAGCTCCCAAGCGCCCTTTGTAATATAGCCCTCGATTGCGTGTGTAAGAGCGTCCATACCCGTAGCAGCTGTTAAGCCTGCCGGCATTGTAGCCATTAATTCAGCGTCTACGATTGCAAGAACAGGAATATCGTTAGGGTCAACGCATACCATCTTTCTGCCGGATTCCTCGTCTGTAATTACATAGTTAATTGTAACCTCAGCAGCTGTTCCTGCTGTTGTTGGAAGCGCGATAATGTCAACGCACCTTTTCTTTGTATCAGCAACACCCTCTAAGGATACAACATCGCTAAATTCAGGATTGTTAATAATGATAGCTACTGCCTTTGCTGTATCAATAGCTGAGCCACCACCGATAGCAATAATAAAATCAGCACCTGAGGCCTTATAAGCCTCAACGCCTGCTTTTACATTATTTACTGTTGGGTTTGCCTTGAAATCTGAGAAAATTTCATATGGGAAATCGCCAAGCACCTTTGTTACAAGGTCAACAATACCAAAATTAATAAGGTCCTTGTCTGCTACGATAAATGATTTGCTGTAGCCCCTCTTTTTAATTTCTGTTGTCAGGTTCTCTCTTGAGCCTGCGCCAAAATAAGATGTTTCGTTTAAGATAAATCTTGCCATGGAATTTTTCTCCTTTTAAATATATTTTATGTTTACAGTATATCACAAAACCGTATAGAATTTCAATATATTATTGTTAAAATCGCACAAACTAGTAGGTCTTGACAAAATCGGCATTTTATAGTATAATTGGGTTGACTAATCAACAAGAATGGAGGTTTTAATGGAAAGCGAAAGATTTGTGCCCTTTGTGTTATATACTGAAAGAATCGCAAAAAACATAAAAAGGCTTGCAGACAAAAAAATGGCACCGTATGGCATAAGAAGCGCACATATTATGTGTATTCTTCAGCTTGCTAAAAGTGAAATCGGACTATCCTCTGCTGAATTATCCAACGTATGCGGAGTTGACAAGGCTTTTATTTCACGCATAACATCTGAGCTTATGGAAAAAAATTATATTAGCCGTGACATCGGTCCTAAGCAAGGAAAATATAAAACTAAGTTTTTACTCACTGAGGAGGGCGTTAAAATTCACCAAATTATTAACGATTTTATTTCTCAGTTTATTAAAAAAGTCAGCAAAAATACGCCTGTAAGAAAGCTTGAAATTTTTTATGAGGTATTAAGCTCTATTGATAACGAGCTAGATATTATTACTAATAAGGAGATTGATGAAAAATGATAGAAAAGGTTTCCACCATTTATGGCTTGTTCCATGATGTAGCAGAAATTCAGCCAGACCATCCTTTATATAGATTTAACAAGAAGGAGGGCGAGGTTACTGTAACCTACGGTGAGGCAGATGAGCTTCTTAAGAAAATGACCTGCGCTTTTACACATCTTAATGTTAAGGGCAAAAAGGTTATTGTTATGGGCGAAACAAGCGTTCAATGGATTACAACATACGTTTCCGTTGTAACTGCCGGTGGTATTATTGTACCGTTTGACCCACTACTGTTAGAGGATGAGATGCTTAACTTTATTAAGGTTGCGGATGCTTCTATTGTTGTTTATTCCAGCAGCTTTGAAAAGCTATTTGCTGAAAGAGGAGGCGAGCTTCCAAATGTCGAGTATTTTATTAAGACAGACAAGCAAACCTTTACTCTTGACCCGGAGGATGCTTACAAAGAGGAAAAATATACAACCTATAACAACATTTTAGCTTTAGGTAAGTATTTATACGAATCAAACGGTGCTCCGGACAATATGCTTCAGCACGATACTGAAAAGATGTCCATTCTTCTCTTTACATCAGGTACAACAGGCACATCTAAGGGTGTTATGCTTGCTGAAAAGAATGTTTGTGCTGTTCTTAACGGTATTATTCCAACACTTAATGTTTTAACACCTAACGATTCAGTTTTATCTGTATTGCCTATCCATCATACCTATGAAATGTCAGCAGGCATTTTGGCTCCTATGCTTTACGGTATGACTGTAAATATTTGTGACGGTATTAAGTATGTCGGTAAGAATATTAAGCAATTTAAGCCATCTGTTTTAGCTCTTGTTCCTATGTTTGCTAATCAGCTTTACAAGACAATTTGGAAATCTGCTCAAAAGCAGGGTAACGACAAGAAGCTAAGAATGGGTATTAATATCAGCAATTTCCTAATGAAGCTTCATATTGATGTAAGAAGAAAGCTTCTTGCGCAGGTACACGAGGCATTTGGCGGCAGACTAAGATATTTTATCGTTGGCGGTGCTGCATTAGCGCCTGAGCTGGTTGACGAGTTTAAGAGCTTCGGTATTCATGTTTCACAGGGCTACGGTATTACCGAGTGTGCTCCACTTATTTCCGTTGTTGGCTTAAGAGATTACAATCCTACATCCTGCGGTAAGCTGATGCCAGGTATGCAGATTTATATTGATAAGGAAAATGCAGACGACCTTTCAGGTGAAATCGTTGTTAAGGGTGACAACGTAATGCTCGGCTACTATAACGACCCTGAGCAAACTGCGCAGGTATTAAATAACGGTTGGTTCAGAACAGGTGACTATGGATATGTTGACGAAAAGGGCTATATCTATATCACAGGCAGAAAGAAAAACATTATTATTTCCTCAAGCGGTAAGAATGTATTCCCGGAGGAAATTGAAGAATACCTAGAGGCAGTTCCACAAATTGCAGAGGTTGTAGTTTTAGGTCGTGAAAATCAAGACACTAAGGATGTTGAAATCGTTGCAGTTGTATTCCCTGACGAGGAGGAGTGCAAGAAAGCTAACCTGGAGGGTGACGCAATTTACGAATACATCAATGGCGAAATTACAAAAATCAACAAAAAGCTCGCTGCTTACAAGCATATTAGCAAGCTTGAAATAAGAAACGAGCCATTTGAAAAGACAACCACAAGAAAGATTAAGAGAAATACAGTTAAATAAACCAAAAAACCATTGCCACGGGGCAATGGTTTTTTGGTTTATGATGCAGGGGACAGAGATATTGCAAGCATATCACCGTTTAAAAATAAAAGGCATAATCTTTATTTTTGATTATGCCCTTTATTTTTTGTAATACTCAACAAACAAATCGTTTGGAGTACATTCCAAGATTTCACAGATAGCCTTAAGATTTTCAAACTTAATAGATGTCGTTTGATTTTCTAATATCTTTTTGAAATTTTGATAGCTTAGCCCCAATTGCATATAGAGCCAATATCTTGTTTTTCCCTTTTCTTTTAATATTTCATCTATACGAAAATGCACTATCATTACCTCGCACATTATATAATGTACACATTATATATCAATTTAGTAATTGACAAATAGACTTTCACATTATATAATGTATACATTAGATATGTTATATTACAAATCTGCATAGGAGCGTATATGAAAATTGCATTTTGTGGACACTCAGGGTTTATACAAAATTCTTGTGATGAGAGAAAGGTTTTAGAAATACTTGAAAGCAAGGTGAAAAATGAGCCTTGCGAGTTTTTTCTTGGCGAATATGGTGGATTTGATAGCTTCGCATATAGCTGTGCAAATAAATTTAAGAGCACCCAGCAAAACGCAAAGCTGATATTCATAACACCATACATTCATTCAAATAAGCTTAATAAATACGAAAGTAATCGTTTTGATCTTATAATATATCCTGAGCTTGAAAGCATTCCTCCCAAATACGCAATACTACATCGAAACAAGTGGATTGTCGAGCAAGTGGATATTATCATTGCTTATATCACTCACGATTACGGTGGCGCATACAAAATGTATCAGCTTGCCAAGGCAAAGAAAAAAGAAATATACAATATTGCCCCAAATAACAATAATAAATTATAAAAAAGACTATTGCGATTACAATAGTCTTTTTTGTCTAGCCATCAGCAGTTAGCCGCTAGCTGACAGCGAAATTTGAACAATGTAGAAGCTTCAGACCTTTTCGTCAGGCTCATACATACGAAGTCTCACAGCTTGCATAGTAATCACAGTTGTTGGTAATCTCTAACGGCTGGCTACTGGTGGCTGACGGCTATTCTACATCACCGTTAATTATACGAAGCATTCTTTCGCTAAGGATTTTTCTTGTGTCGTCGTCAACCAGGCTAAAGCGATTTCCGTCGTTTGGTGTGCTCAGATAGTTCCAAACGGAATATGGAATATCGCGCTCCTTTAGCAGCTTAATTACATCGTTCATATAATTCTCACGGGAATTTAAATCTGCGTGACGGATAGTGCCGAATTCACCGCACCATAGAATTTTATCGGGGTGCGCATCTACCCATTCAAAGACAGGGATCATTAGCTCCCTAAGATATTCAATATCCATTTTTTCAATGTGAGAATATGCGTCCTCTCTATTGAAAACCACTCTATAATAATCTCTATATCTTTCAATATCGTCACAGGGGTAGGTCAATTTTCTGTTATAGTAAAGCTTTGTCCAGTGTAAAACTCCCCTTTGGTGAGTAAACTCGCTTGGGTCATACATATGGAAGGTGTAAATTACATTTTCATCATCAAATACTTTAAGGTCCTTTAATTTAAATGTATTTCCCCAGCAGGTTGAGCCTATAATAATTTTTCTGTCCCTGTTTACCTTTCTTAAGGCGTCAATTGTGCGCTTTGCAAGCTTGTTCCACTTTTCCGGGTCGATATCTCTTACCTCGTTTAAAAGCTCAAACATTACATTTGGCTTATAGTGGAAGGCTTTTTCAAGCTCTAGCCATAGATTTATAAAGCGAGAAAGAAGCTCCTCACTGTCAAATAGCGACACCTCCTCCTCAATATCGCAATAATTGCCTATTGCCTTATGCAAATTAAGGACTACACCAAGGTCGTATTTTTCACACCAGGAAACAAAGCGAGCAAGTAGCTCAAAAATATGCTTTCTATAGACACAGGGCGCTTCCTCCAGCACAATTTGGTCAAAACCAAGGCGAATATGATCAAGCCCCATTTCCTTAATGTTTTTTACATCCCATTCGGTAATATATTCGTCAAAATGCTCCATATCGCCGATAGTCAGCTCTAATCTTTTATCAAGTGGCAAAACATTAAAGCGCTTATAGTTAGTAAGCCAGCCGCCTATGCCCATTCCCTTTTCAAAGCCTTTTATTTTTTTCATAATATGCTCCTGCTTAAATTTTATAATTATAATTCAAGTATACAATATACATATTGTGATGTCAATAAAAGAATTTTCAATTTTTGTAAAAAAACAGTTGACAATATTGTCTTATTGTGATATAATTGTTGACGCATTGGGGATTTGTGTAAAGGTAGCACAGCAGACTCTGACTCTGTATGTCTGGGTTCGAATCCTAGATCCCCAGCCAAGAAAGAACCAGTTGAACCGTAGTTCAACTGGTTCTTTCAGTTATATTCGCCTTTCGGCGAGTTCTATTGCTACGCCGTGATATTACTTCGTAGTGATATTGCCTTCGGCAGCTGAAAATTAACAAGGGCGAATATAATATCACTGAAGCCCTGAGGCTTCAATATCACTTTTCGTAGAAAAATATCACTCTGCATAGCAGAATATCACTAATAACTTTACAAGCAGTTTAGTTTATGCTATACTTTCATTGAGGTGATAACAATGTCAAACAGTATTTTAAGAGATAAATCAAAGGATTTTGCAAAGCAAATTGTTATTCTTTGCAGAAATATTAAAGCAAATTTCAAAGAGTCAGTGTTAACAAATCAACTTTTGCGTTCAGGCACAAGTATAGGTGCAAATATTCACGAAGCACAGTATGCACAGGGCAAAAAGGACTTTATTTCTAAGCTCGAAATAGCACAAAAGGAATGCTACGAAACAGAATATTGGTTAGAATTACTATTTGAAACAGGCTATATGCAAGAATCTGAATATAAGCCTATCCAAAACGAATGTGGTGCTATTCGCAGAATGCTTATTTCTTCTATAAATACTACTAAAGCTAATTTAGAATAATAAAGCGAGGAAAAAGATATGGATACATTTACATTTAAAAACAAAAAGATAAAGTGCGCAAATTTGTATGACTATGCTGTTTGCAATTTACAAGGGGAAATAGTTGGTGTTGTATGGAAACACTATCATAAAAAGGGAGAGCTTTCTGAAGGACAAGCTGAAATTCGTTTCTTTGATAGTTTAAAAACCAAATATGGAACTTGGAGAAGAATTTTTATAAATGGTGTGCGCCTGATGTACGATAAGCTTGAAAAAGAAATTATAGATAATGGCGAAATCACAAAAACAATAGATTCTCAACGAGGAAAATAAAAGTTTTTTACAAAAATCACAACTTTATAGTTTTTGTAAAAGTGCAACAAAACCTTACACCACAAGACTTTAATCCACTTTTCACCTTTGGTTCAACTGAGGTTGTTCAGAGTCAGCCAAAAAAACGACAATCTTCGACAGAAGGTTGTCGTTTTTACTTTTTCACTTTTCACTCTTCACTTTTCACTAAAACCTCTTGTCGTTTTTTGGCAAGTAATAAGTAATAGTGAATAGTGAAGAAGTGCTGATGTAGCTTTTCTCCCGATGGTCGAAAAGCATTTATTTTACTCGGGTTCGAATCCTAGTGACAACCCTCGAAAAATATCTTTTTCGTAGTCTTTATACAAAAAATTCGACAAGTTTCGACTTGTCGAATTTTTTATCCAAGCCGAAGGTTTGGCATATCATCACGCTTTTGCGTGTATTTTTTCGGCTTGATGATATGCAACACTTTGTGTTGGTGATATGCAAGGCTCTGCCTTGATGATATACAATGCTAACGCATTGATTTTTTAGCCAGTTAGCATAAACCGTGGGCAAAAGCCTTGCAAAGCGAGAATCCTTACTTGAATTTTGGTATTTTCTCACTTTACTTTACACCTTCGCTATGCTATAATGAACTTATAAAACAACAAATTTAGGAGTTTACTATGATAATTGAAAAGCGTATTAAGGATTTTGAAAATTTGGGCTTTGGAATGTTTGTTCATTTTGGGCTTTACAGTGTGCACGGTAAGGGTGAATGGGCGCACAATATAAATATCACACCAAAGGATTATGAAAAGCTTTTTTATGAATTTTGTCCTGATAAGGATTGGGCGAAAAATCTTGTTGCGTCAGCTAAGGGTGCCGGATGCAAGTATATTACAATAACCACAAGACATCACGACGGGTTTTCTCTTTATGATACCTGTGGCTTAAACGAGTATGATGCGCCACACTCGGCAGCAGGCCGTGACTTGATTCGTGAATTTGTTGACGAATGTAACAAGCAAGGAATTGTGCCATTTTTCTATCACACACTTCTTGATTGGCACGAAAAAAGCTACAAGGAAAATTTCCCCGAATATCTTAAATATCTGCGTGCAAGTGTAGAAATTTTATGCAAAAACTATGGCAAAATCGGTGGTCTTTGGTTTGACGGAATGTGGGACAAAAAGGATGAGAATTGGGAAGAGGACGCACTTTATTCTCTTATCAGAAAATATCAGCCTGATGCTATGATTATAAATAACACAGGTCTTTCTGCCCGCGGTGAGCTGGGACACATTGAGCTTGACTCTGTAACCTTTGAGCGCGGTCGTCCTTGTCCTATCAATTTAGAGGATTCACCAAAATATATTGCCAGTGAAATGTGCCAAATTTTTGGCAACTATTGGGGCTATGCAAAAAGAGATTTTAGCTTTAAATCTTTAATAGAAATTATTGAGGATTTCTGTATTTGCAGAAGATATGGCGCAAACTATCTGCTCAACATTGGTCCTATGGGTAACGGTCAGCTTCGTCCTCTTGATAAGGCTATGCTTGATACGCTTGGTCAGTGGGTAGACATTTATTCTGAGGCGCTTTATTTACCTCGCCCTGCAAATATTGAGATTGAAAACAAGGAAAGGAGCTTCCTTTTAAAGGGTGATAACTGCTACTACTTCTTTGCTTATGACCTTGGAGTATCGGGAAATATTAACGTTGAGCTTTCAAGAGGCAATCCTGACCACAATAATACCTTTACTCTCAACCAAAAAATCAAATCTGTTAAGTGGCTTGATAACGGTGAAAATGTATTCTTTACTCAAGACGGTGACAAAGCAACAATTATTACTACACCTCAATTATATGGTGAGCACCTTGTTGTAAGAATTGCAAAAATTGAGCTTTAAGATAAGCTTTATAAAGCAAAACGCCTTAATGTGACTTTAATTCACATTAAGGCATTTTTTGTTGTCGCTCCATTTTGAGCCAGCTTACAAAGCCATAGAGGTCGTTTACCAGAAACACTAAAAAGCAGATAATTACAGACACATATTCGATGCTTTTTAGTGAGGCTAGTATCCACATTACAATCAGGACTATGTCGTTTAATGCGTAAGCAAATGCATAGTATGGACTACGGCGAAAGGTTAGGTAAGCGGCAATAAAGCTAGTTGTTACGGACAAGGTGCTTGGAATTATATTGGCTGTATTAAAGTAGTCTAAAATAAAGTAAAAGGCTACTGTTACAGCTACTGAAAGAAGTAGCATAATTATAATTTCCTTAAGCCTTATACGGTTTACCTTAACCTGCGCTTTGTTATCCTTATATGGATTTTTCAGCCAAGAAATAAGTGCAATCAGCGCCATTGGCGCGCTCATACACAGATATGTAAGCATCTCTCCATAGTAAGCAAAGCTATACGAGATAATTCCGTAAAATATGCTAAAGATTATTATTAATACTTGACCTATAGGATTTCCCTTGGCGTTATAAATTAGTGAGGTTACACCTATAAGTGAGGCTATTAAGGTAAGATAGCCGTTTCTATCAAATATTAGATATGACGCTATAATCAGCGCTATCGACGAGCACCACAGTGCAAGCTCAAATTTTGTAAAATAGCTTATTAATTGCTTTATTCTTTTCATATACTCCTCGTTTAAAAAGCATCCGAATATGTATCTTCTAAGACCTAACGATACATAAACGGATGCTTGATTTTTGCATCTACTACCCGGTGGCAGTTTAATTATAAATTATAATACTTATCAAACTCAGCAGGATGTGGAATTTTAGCAAGCTCGCTACATTCTGCTCTTTTTGCTTTAATAAAGTTTTTAATTAGCTCCTCTGGGAATACTCCACCCTCTGTCAGATAGTCGTGGTCAGCCTCAAGAGCATTAAGCGCCTCGTCAAGTGAGGTTGGTAGGTGCTTTAGCTTTGCTTTCTCCTCGTCACTTAGGTGGTATAGGTTTACATCATACGGTCCCCAGCCGTTTGCGTGTGGGTCAATCTTATTTTTAACACCATCAAGACCTGCCATAAGAATTGCTGCATAGCAGAAATATGGGTTACAGGTTGCATCCGGGTTACGAAGCTCAAAGCGTCGCTTGTTTGGAGATTTTGCGTATGCAGGGATACGAATAACTGCACTGCGGTTTGATGTTGCATAGCCTACTGTAACAGGAGCTTCAAAGCCCGGTACAAGTCGCTTAAATGAGTTTGTGCTTGGGTTTGTCAGTGCGCAGAGTGAGTTGATATGCTTTAAAAGTCCACCCATAAAGTAGTGGGCTGTGTCGCTTAAATTAGCATAATTACCGTCCTTTGAGAACACAGGCTCGCCATTTTTAAGCAGAAGCATATGAACATGCATACCACTGCCTGCCTCGCCATAAATTGGCTTTGGCATAAAGGTTGCAGTTTTGCCATACTTTAATGCTGTATTATGAATGATATATTTAATCATCATTGTAGCATCAGCCATTTCGGACATTTTGCCAAGCTGAGGCTCAATTTCAAATTGACCTGAGGCTGCTACCTCTGGGTGATGGTAATTGATTTCAATACCCATATCCTTCATATGAAGGCACATTTCACTACGGCACTCATAGGAAATATCAAATGGCTTTGCGATGTGGTAATTCTTTTGCTTTGGCACTACAACGCCCTTGCCCTCGGTCATACTGTTCCAATAGGATTGCTTTGCGTCCATTTGAACTGCAATTTGTCTGCCGCTTACATCCCAGCCTACATTATCGAATAGATAGAACTCAAATTCAGGTAGAATGAGCATAGTGTCTGCAATTCCTGTATCCTGCATATATTTTTCAGCAGCAAGCACTATATTTCTTGGATATTGTGCAAGTGGGCGATTTTCCGGATTGTCTATAATCATAGCATTACCAGTCATAGAAAGGGTTGGAATTTCGCAGAATGGGTCAATTAATGCTGTGTCCGGGTCCGGAATAAATACCATATCACTTTTTTCAACTACTGCGTAACCATAGTTTGAGGCATCAAAGCCGATACCGCTTTTCATTGTATCCTCGGAAAAATTCTGCGCCGGAATTGTAACATGTCTATACTGACCGTTTATGTCAACCATTTTAAAGTCAACCATTTTAATTCCGTTTTCCTTAATTAAAATTAAAATATCCTTTACTGTCTTAGCCATATTATAGCTCCTCTCGTTTTATTACTTATATTTTACCATAATAATGTATTTTAGTCAACAATGTTACTTTTGGACAATTACAGACACTCCGTCAGGGATAGCAACGATTTTTAGGTCCTTTTTATTTAGAATAGCGCGTGCCTTGTTTAATGCCTCTTCTATGGAATGGGCAGGTATCATATGCATTTTTTCAACCACAGAGTCGTCCATTTCGGAAATATAGATAACGCTTGCACGCATTAAAACTCGCAATAGAATTTGTGTTTGCCATTGATCCGGCACTGTTTGTCCTCTACCTCTTGCAAGGAAGGTGTTCATTGTTTTATAAATATCGCTTTCGTCGGCTAGCTGATGATAAAAATGGTCGCCACCTATGCCGTCGTTTGATTTTGAAAGCATAATTATTACGCCACCCTCTTTAACTGTAGCCTCGGCTGCGGTCATTCCCTTAACTGACTGATATACATTTTGGTCAAGGGGGTATCCACCGTTTGTGGAAATTACCACATCTGCCTCATTTGCTTTAGCGCCACAGAGTGAGGATAAAAAGTCTGTTCCCGCCTTGTGCGCCTCCTCGCTATCTCCTGCTACTGCATAGATTACCTTTTTATCTGCATTCAAAACTACATTTACTATGTAAGCAAGGCTTGCTTTTTTGGCAGCCCATAGCATATCTATATGGATAGGATTATTTTCAAGCATACCTGTGCGTGCATTTTCGTGTGCGATAAACTCTGATGAGTGGTTAGCTAAAACCGTGCTTCTGCCACACACCCCCGGTAAAACGCTTTTGCGTCCTCCCGAATAGCCTGCAAAAAAGTGCGGCTCAATAAAGCCCTCAGCAACTAAAAGGTCTGCCTCGTATGCGATTTTATTAATTTCGCACTCACCGCCTGATGGAAGCGTGCCTATGCTTACTAGCCTTTCTCTTTCGTCACAATCGTGAACATAAATGCTTTCGTTTTCTACAATTTCCTTGCCAAATTTAGATACAAGCTCCTCTTTTGTAGTAAATCGGTGACACCCTGTGGCGATTAAAATAGTTATTTTAGCGTTGGGGCTTCCCTTTCTTATTTCCTTTAGCATTGGCGGAATAATAAGCTTGCTTGGCACTGGGCGAGTATGGTCGCTTGCTATAATTACTATGTTTTCTTTTCCCTTGGCAAGCTCGCTTAGCCTTTTTGTTCCTATTGGGTTTTCCATAGCCTGTAGGATAAGGTCTTGCTCTGATGCTTTTGGAGTGTAATTCTCAATTGAGGATTCAAGCACAGCTATAAGCTCATTTTCATTGAAGCTATACTCTATTTTTTCCTTTCCGTATGGGAATAAAACTGTTTTCATTTTCCGTTCCTTCTTTCAACTAAAGTAACTATTAGCGGTATTAACACTAGCTGTAATATAATACCCGGTATTGCATCTACAAAGCCACCTATAATAAATGCGCTAAAGGGGAATGGCTTGCTTGCAACGCCTAATAAAATTAGCTTGGCTATTCCCCACACCACTCTTCCGCTTATCATAGCGATAACTAAGGATAAATATAGGTAGCCGATACTTTTTCTTTTGAATATTTTATACATCAGCCCTACTATTAAGCCATAGGTGGCAAGCTCTAGCGCCATCCAAATTGCATTGGGATAAATAGGCGGCATACCAAAGGTTACAGAGCGTAAAAAGGGCAGAATCGCACCTACGGCTAAGCCATACCTCCAGCCACAGATAAGTCCGCATAGCAATACAGGTAAATGCATTGGCAAAAGCGAATCTCCAATTTCCTTAATTTGTCCTGTTAAAAGCGGTAAAGCTAAGCCAATAGCTAAAAGCAGTGCTGACAAGACTAATTTTTGTATATTTTCTCTTTTCATAAATTCCTCTTTTCTTATTGGCTTAATTATATCATATTTATTTATGCTATGCAAGGAAAATTATGTTTGACTATCATAATAAAGTGTGCTAAAATTATATTGAGGTGATAAAAATGAAAAATTATGATAACGTTACTATATTTGACCATCCACTAATTCAGCATAAAATTGCTATACTAAGAAATGAGAGGACAAGCACCAAGGAATTCAGAGAGCTTGTAGAGGAAATTACTACTCTTATGACATATGAGGCTCTAAGAGATGTGCCAACCGTTGAGGTTGAGGTTAAAACTCCGCTTGAGGTATGCGAGCAAAAAATGGTTCTTGATAACTCTGTTGCCGTTGTGCCCATTCTTCGTGCAGGGCTTGGTATGGTAAACGGAATACACACTCTTTTCCCATCTGCCAGAGTTGGGCATATTGGCTTGTACCGTGACGAGGAAACCCTTGAGCCAAAGTCCTACTATTGCAAGCTCCCTTGCGGAATTGAAAATAAGCTTGTTTTAGTCGTTGACCCTATGCTGGCAACAGGTGGCAGTGCCTGTGATGCTATTGATTCCTTAAAAAAGGCGGGCTGTAAGGATATAAGGCTTATGTCCATAATTGGCGCACCTGAGGGAGTCAGCAGAGTAGCAGAAAATCATCCTGATGTAAAAATCTATGTTTCCACTCTTGACAGATGCTTAAACGATAACGCATATATTTTGCCAGGGCTTGGAGATGCAGGCGACAGGCTTTTTGGAACAAAATAGCGTATTTTAATGTTAGTAGCCCTTAAACGCTCAATTCAATTATTGAATATATTTACATTTGTTCATATATTATATATCAAGCAACTCATAGCCCTTTGGTTATGGGTTGTTTTATTGCATAAAAATTTTTTAATTTTTTATTATTTCGCTATTTACTTTTACTATATTAACTGTTAAAATTAATATTAGCGAGAAAATTCGACTTTCTCGACTATTACATTTAGGAGGATTTTACAATGAAGGACCTTAAGGATATTTACGAGCTATTTGGGATTAATAAATCCTCCACACCTAAAAAGGTGGATAACGGGGGACAGATTAACGATGCTGATAAGGCTAGCGCTGATTTAGCATCTTATATTGAGTCCAAACGAGAGGAAATGAAGCAGGCTGAAGCCGAGGAAGCAAAAAGGCTGGAGGATGAAAGAATTGAGGAAATAACCTCAATGGATTTGCCGACTGATTTTGAAAATATATGGACGCTTGACGACAGAGCCAAGGGTGTTCATTCAGAAAGCATTGATAACGGTCTTATTCTCTCCCTTTGCAATCTCGGTAGGGTTGATATCGAGTATATTGCTTCAATTACGGGACAGGAGTATAAGACCGTTATTTTAGCCTTAAAGGGCTCTATCTATCAAGACCCTGACCTATGGGGAGAATGCTTTTATAAGGGCTGGCTAACCTCTGACGAGTATCTTTCCGGCAATCTTATAAGAAAGCTACGAAGTGCTAAGGAGGCTAACGAAAAATATCACGGATATTTTAGCGATAATGTTACGGCACTACAGGAAATTTTGCCGCCCTCAGTTGCCACAGAGGATATTTACATCACCCTTGGCTCTCCTTGGGTGCCTACTGACATAATTGACGACTTTATTACACATTTGCTTGGCGAGGCTATTAAAAATCTTAGTCACACTGCTAGCGCTACTAAGCACGACGAGGAAACGGGTATTTGGGAAATTCCATTCAAATCCCGTTATCGCACAACTCGCTTTGCAGGTCGTAGCATGAGCACCTATGGCACAAGACGACTTGAGGCCCTTTCAATTATCGAAAAGACCCTTAACCAAAAAACCATAGCGATTTTTGATGAGGAAATTGATTATTACGGCAAAAAGAAAAAGAAGCTAAATCAAGAGGAAACACTGCTTGCTATTGAAAAGCAAAATTTAATTATTAAGGAATTTCAAGAGTGGGTATGGCTTGATAAGGAAAGAAGCGAAAGGCTACAGACTAAGTATGAGGACAGATATTCAGCCACTAAGGTACGCCATTTTGACGGCTCATTTCTTACTTTTCCAAATCTAAATCCGGAAATTCAGCTTTATCCATATCAAAAAAATGCAGTTGCCAGAATTCTATTCACTCCAAACACATTACTGGCTCACGATGTAGGCTCAGGTAAAACCTATATTATGATTGCCGGTGGTATGGAGCTAAGACGAACAGGCATTTCAAAAAAGAATTTATATGTTGTTCCTAACAACCTTGTCGGTCAATGGCGAGATATTTTTCTTCATATGTATAAGGACGCAAAAATACTTACTATTGAGCCAAAGGACTTTACACCTGCAAAAAGATATGATGCGCTTAAGAAAATTCGTGACGAGGACTATGACGGTATTATTATTGCATATAGCTCCTTTGAAATGATTCCTATGTCCTTTGAGCATCGTGCAAGAGTTGTTGAGGACGAAATCGAGGTATATAAAAGAGCCTCCTCCAAGCTGAACTCGGACAAGTTTGCTAAGCAGAGAGAAAGGCTTCAAAAGGAGCTTTTTGAGGCACATATAGGCAAGCGTGAGGACACTGATATTTTCTTTGACGAGCTTAACATTAATACTATTTTTCTTGATGAGGCTCACAACTACAAAAATGTGCCTTTAAATACACAGGTTGAAAGAGTTTTGGGTATTAGCTCGGGTGGCTCTCAAAAATGTCAGGATATGCTTGAAAAAATCTACCATGTACAAAAGACAAACGGTGGCAGAGGCGCAGTCCTTGCAACGGGTACGCCTATTACAAACTCTGTAACAGACGCATTCGTTATGCAAAAGTATTTACAGAGTGGCGAGTTAAAGATGCTTGGCCTTTCCAGCTTTGACGGCTGGATTGGTATGTTTGCCGAAAAGCATACAGAGTTTGAAATTGATATTGACACAGGCTCATATCGCTTGGCAACAAGATTTTCAAGATTTCACAATTTGCCTGAGCTTACCTCTCTGTTTTCATCCGTTGCTGATTTCCATATTGTTGATAAAAGCGTTGGCGTGCCAGACTTTAAGGGCTACACTGATACTATAACTGACCGCTCATATCATTTTAACGATTATTTAAAGGTTATTTCTAAGCGAGCTGACGAGGTAAGAAGCGGTAATGTAAAAAGAAATGTGGATAACCTTTTGTTAATTACCACAGACGGAAGAAAGGCTGCCCTTGATATGCGTCTTATTGACGAAAAGCTGGTTGTAAATTTCGGCTGTAAGGTAGCTAAGTGCGCCGACAATGTTTACAATATTTATGAAAAAACCGAAGTGTTAAAATCTACTCAGCTTGTTTTCTGCGATTATTCCACCCCTAAGCTGGGCTTTAATTTATATGACGAATTAAAGCTGCTTTTAGTTAAGCGCGGTATTCCCGAAAATGAGATTGAATATATCCACAACGCAAAAAGCGAAAGAGCAAGAGAAAAGCTATTTAAGGCAGTGCGTGAGGGCAAAATCAGAGTTCTTATCGGCTCTACCTTTAAGCTTGGACTTGGTGTAAATGTACAGGACAAGCTAATTGCAATACATCACCTTGATGTGCCTTGGAGACCTGCTGATATGACTCAGCGTGAGGGTAGAATTTTAAGACAGGGCAACACCAACCCTCAGATATTTATTTACCGTTATATTACTGAGGGCAGCTTTGATGCTTATTCCTGGCAATTGCTTGAAACTAAGCAACGCTTTATTTCGTCACTTTTAAGCGGTCATTTATCCGAGCGTGACGGAAGCGATGTTAGTGATATTGTTCTTAATTATGCAGAAATTAAGGCTATTGCAGTTGGCAATCCTAGAATTAAGGAAAGGGTTGAGACAGCAAACGAGCTTGACAAGCAAATTATTTTAAGGCGTGAAAGAATAAGGCTTCACGAAGCATTATCACAGGAGCTGAACACTATTCCGTCTAAAATAAAAAATCAAGAAAAGCTGCTTATGAGCGCCTATGAGGATTTGGCAACCCTGCACGATAATGACCGGAGCGAAAAAATTGACGCCCTTGACGAGCAAAGACGCAATTTAAGAGATATGCTTGATAGCGAAATTAAAGCTAATATATTAAGCACCGAGGAAAAGGAAATTACCGAGTACCGTGGCTTTAAGCTTGCTTTACCTGCCGGTATGAGAGAGGAGGAGCCTTATATTTGGCTTGTAGGCTCGGGCAGGTATGTAATTGAGCTTGGTGATAGCAAGCTGGGCTATCTTAAGAGAATAGACAATTTTCTTGATAGCTTTACTAAGCATATTTCAAGGCTAAAGGACGGTCTTGAGCTATTAAAGGCAAGAGAGGAATATATTGAAAGCACCTTAAGTGAGCCTGATATATATTCAGACAGAATTGAAGAATTAAAAGCAAAAATCGAAAAAATTGACGAAGCATTAGGAGTAAACAAAAAGAAATGAAAGGACTAGATAAGGCTAATATCCCAACACTTAGCGTTGATGGCTGTGTTGATACATTATCAGAAATATATATTTCTGCAATAAATAACGGTATTCCCTTCAAGCAAATTCCCTCTCTTATGCTATGGGGTCCGCCCGGTGTTGGTAAATCACAGGCTATAAGACAGGTGGCTACAAGAATTGAAAGAGAAACAGGCAAAAAATGCTATATGACAGATGTGCGTCTTTTGCTATTTAACCCAATAGATTTGCGTGGTATTCCAACTGCAAGCGCAGACAAAACTCTTGCAGTATGGCTAAAGCCACAAATATTCCAAATGAATGAGAGTAAGGGCGTTGTAAATATTCTCTTTCTTGACGAAATTTCCGCAGCGCCTCAGTCTGTACAGGCTGCTGCATATCAAATTACACTTGACAGAATTATCGGTGAGCATAAATTGCCTGAAAACTGCATTGTTATAGCGGCAGGCAACCGTGTAACTGATAAGTCTGTTGCATATAAAATGCCTAAGGCGCTTGCTAACCGTCTTTGCCATATGGAAATCGAAAGTAATTTTGACTCTTGGCAAAGGTGGGCAGTTGCAAGTGGAATTTCACCAAAGGTTATAGGCTTTTTATCCTTCAGACAGGATTACCTTATTGAAAACGAAAATATGAAGGACGACCTTGCATTCCCTACTCCTCGTTCCTGGGAAATGGTAAGTAATGTTTTAAGGCTTACAGGTGACGATACCGAAAAGGCTTATTCGCTTATATGCGGTCTTGTTGGCACGGGTGTTGCTGTAGAGTTTACCTCTTGGTGCAGAATTTTTGCTACTCTGCCTAAAATTGAGGACATTTTCAAGGGTAGAACAACTGTTGTACCTAAAAATACAGATGCGTTATATGCTCTTGTTTCCTCTATGACCGCTTATGCAAGGGAGCATTCCGGTAATTTATACGAGCTTGAAAATTCTATCAGCTATTCAATGCTGCTTCCCTCTGATTTTTCATTTGTGCTTATGAAAAATTATTTAATAATGGAGGAGGGAATGAAGGAAAGGCTTATTAAAATTCCTGCCTTTACAAGATGGCTAAATACAAAGGGGAAATACTTAAATGGCAATTGATAAAAGCAAGGTTAACGATTACGCAAAAAAGCTTCTTCTTTCTAGAATGAGAATACTTGCGTCCCATAGCTTTTATGGCTTGCTTTTATCGCATACCGGCTTCAGCCTTGACGAGTGCTGTCCTACCGCTTACACAGATGGCAAAAAAATCGCATTTAATCCCACCTTTTTAGAATGTCTTAGCGAGGACGAAACGGATTTTGTTTTAATGCACGAGATTTTGCATGTTGTTTTACAGCACTGTATGCGATACGATGACAGAAATCCAGAAGGCTTTAATATTGCTTGTGATATTGTTGTAAATTCCAATATTTTAAAATCCTTTAACGGTGATTTAAGGAAAATCAGCCTTGATAACAGGCCATTAATGCATAAAGCGCTAAATGGCAGCGAGGGACATCTTTACACTGCCGAGGAGGTTTACGATATGCTGCCAAATAATCCAAGCAGTGGCGGTAATTCGTCAGGCAATAGCAGTGGAAAGCAAGGCAATCAAGGCAAGGGCAAACAAGGTGATAACGACAAGGATAAGGATGGTAAAAGCGGTCAAGGCTCCGTTAACAGCAGCAACGGCAGTCAAGGCAATGCTAGCAAGGCAGGCTACGGAAAGGGCTATTATGTTTTTGACGACCATTCACATTGGGCAAGCGAGGACAAGGCAGATAAAAAGCTACAGGATGCTTGGGTAAAGTATTTTGAGGATGCCTGCAAGGTGGTTTCAATTGAGGACCCATCAAATCAAAGAGGCACGCTTCCTGCCTTTGCTGAAAGAATTTTAAAGGAGCGAGGCAAGGCGCAAACAAATTGGCGTGAGGTTTTATGCAACTTTGTGCAAGAGGATATTAACGATTATTCCTTTAATCCTCCGGACAGAAGATTTTCAGACTCGGATTTTATGCTTCCGGATTTAAATGAATGTGAGGACACGGTTAAAAATATACTGTTTATGATTGATACCTCAGGGTCTATGACGGACAAAATGATAACGCAGGCATACGACGAAATAAGAGGCGCTATTGAGCAGTTTAACGGTAAATTAGAGGGATATCTTGGCTTTTTCGATGCTGTGGTGGTTGAGCCAAAGAGGTTTTCTAATATTGAGGAGCTTGAAATTATCCGTCCTTACGGTGGGGGCGGTACTCGCTTTGATATAATTTTCGAGTATGTAAAAAATGAAATGAACGACCCTTATCCAACGAGCATAGTTATTTTAACTGACGGATATGCACCATTCCCGGATGAGGAAGCTTCACTTGATATTCCTGTTTTATGGGTAATTAACAACGATAAGGTTACTCCCCCTTGGGGAAAGCATACAAGAATTACGCAATAATCGTATGCTTACTTATTCACTACGGGAGGAAAAACCCTCTCCCCTACGATTAGAAAGGACTAAAAATGAACATAAAAATATTTTCAAACGGTCTTCTCTCCTCAAATTCCTATGTGGTGTGGGGCGAAAAGGATTGTATGATAATTGACCTTGGTGTAAATCCAAGGGAGGTTAGTCAGTTTATTTCTAAAATGGATTTAGAGGTAAAGTACCTTGTGCTTACTCACGGGCATTACGACCACGCCCATTATGTGGGTGAGTATATATCCTTATATCCAAATGCGCAGGTGATTTGCCACGAAAACGAGCATAAGGTTTTACTTGATATAGATGCTAATGTAACCTCCCTTGTTGGTTGTCCTTGCGTTTATGATTATGAGTACACATTTGTTAAGGACGGAGATATTCTTAATTTAGAGGGGCTAGAATTTAAGGTGCTTAATTTTCCGGGACACACCCCCGGCTGTATTTGCTTATTATGTGAAAATGAGAAAATTATGTTCACAGGTGACGTGCTTTTTGCATATAGCTACGGTAGAACTGACTTTAAATACGGTAATCAGCTAGACATGATTTCCTCTCTTCGCAAAATCAGAAATATGGACAGAAGCATTACTATTTACCCAGGGCACGACGGAAGCGCAGAGCTTGATAAAATTTTCGGGTAAATGCCTTTATAATACAACCAAAAAGAGCAAGGATAAAAGGATAAAGCCTTCTATTCTTGTTCTTGTTTTCTTTTCGTCGATATGTCAGCTTAGTTGACTCGATGCGTGTTCTCCGTTAAGGATAATACGCATAGGCTTGAATTCTTTATATTTTTAACATACAGCAGTTATCAAGAGGTATTTTATTGACTCCCGCGGGGGCTTTTTCCGTTTTTTTAGCATTACCGAAAATATCGTAGAGTGTATATTCTCTTTCGCTTTCACATTCGATATAAATATAGTCCTTGCCTGTTGAATTAAAGATATATTCGGTACCGTTTGTAACTGAAGCAGGTACATTTTGATATAAAACAGACACACTCTCCCCGTTCTTTTCGCATTTTGCTACCGTGTAGTTAGCATCAATGCCGCTTGCTGTTAGCTTACCGTTCATAAGTGTATCACGGTGGCTACGCCAAAATGATAGGAAATTTTCAAGCAGCCTTTTATGGTCGCTTGTAATATTATCAAAGCGAACTGAAATTTGTGGAACGCTAAACATAACAGCCAATAATTGATACATCACCGCCTCATTTGTATCATTTTTGTTCCACATAAGCATATCGCTATGTACTGCGGTTTTGCCTGAGGTTAAGCGTAGATTGATGGAATGAATTCTATTGATAATTGCATCGTTTGGGCAATCGCCTACTCTTAGCATATTGCCATATTTAGAAACGATAGGTCCAACATAGGATTGGCGGAACTCAATTAAAATTTCGGGATTTATTTCCTTTAGCTTGGTGGTTACCTCGTCAAGCAGTCTATCAAGGGCAACCTCTACGGACACAGTGTCCATATCCTCGTAATTTGTGGGGCTTTCCTCGGTTAGTCTAAAGGAGTCAATAAAGTCGAGCTTCAAGCCATCCCAGTTGTATTTTTTAACATAAGAAACATATGTGTCAACTAAAAATTCACGCACGTCCTTAAAGCGAATATCAAGTATTGATTTTTCATTGCTGGTATACAAATATTTTCCCTTGAATTTTTCATAATTCTCGCTCTCCAAGCCTACAAATGGCACGGAAAACCAAACCATAAATTTCATACCAAGGGCGTGTATATCGTCAACGAATTTTTGCATATCGGGGATTTTCTTTTCGCAGATTTTCCAATCTCCACAAAATGCATAGCCACGGGAATTGTCGTCTGTTTGCCATCCGTCATCGACTATTACTGTATCCATTCCAAGCTCCTTGGCAATTTTACATTCCTTTAAAATCTCGCTTGGAATTGTGTGCTGATGGAAGCTGTACCAACAGGAATACATAGGCAAGGTAGCCTCGTTAGGGATATATGTATCTCCGCCCCACCATTC
>JAGAJV010000048.1 GCA_017625915.1 Clostridia bacterium | reverse complement strand
TTAAAATTTCCACTAAAATTGACTAAAATTTCACTATTTTTCATTGTTGCTATAATCGCACGCTATGTATGCCAAAAGGTGCGCCAATTTATGAGATGCTTTTGAATATGTAAAAAGCCAAAAAGCCAACACATGCAAAAGCGTTTTTGCAAAAGCTCTTGTATTTTATTTCATATATTGATATAATGAAATTGTAATTAAAATTTTAGGGGGGAAATATGAAAGCATTTAAGTTTTTGATAGCACTTATGCTATCCTTAGTATTGCTATTTGCGTTTGTATCCTGTGGAAATGACAAGGACACAGACACAAATAAGCAAACAGGCACAACCGTAGATACAGGAGCAAATACGGACACAGAGTCGGACACAAATACCAATACCGACACAAGCACAGAAACTGACACAAATACTGATACAAGCTCAGACACAGAAACGGACACCGACACCGATACTGACACAGACGATGAGCCGACCGAGCCTGATATCCCAACAAAAAATTGGGCAGATGACGGTGAGCTTAAAATTTTGGCAATCGGTAATAGCTTCTCAGACGATGCAATGGAGTATGTTTATCAAGTGGCAAAGGACGCAGGCGTTGAAAAAATCACACTCGGTAATATGTTTATCGGTGGATGCTCACTGGCAAAGCATTTAGAAAATGCTAGGGGCGATAAGGGCGCATACGATTATCGCACAAACACAGAGGGTAAATGGTCAACTAAAGGTGGAGTATCCATAAAAACTGCTGTTTCAAGCGAAAATTGGGACTTTATCACCTTCCAACAGGTAAGCGGATATAGCGGAGTTGCTGACTCATACGACGACCTGAACGAGCTGATTACTATAGTTAAGCCACTTTGCCCAGATGCAACACTTGCTTGGCATATGACTTGGGCATATAAAACAGGCTCAACTCACGGTGATTTTGCTAAATACAATAGAGACCAAATGACTATGTATAACGCAATAGTTGATGCAGTAAACACTAAGATTTTAACAAATACCGATATTTCAATCGTAATCCCATCCGGAACATCAATTCAAAATGTAAGAACATCCTTTATCGGCGATATGACTCGTGACGGCTTCCACTTATCAACAGGTCTTGGAAGATATATTGCATCAATGACATTTGTAAAAGCGCTTACAGGGCTTTCAATTGATAATTCAAAAACCGTGCCAAAGGATGTGGACGATGTGGAGCTTAAAGCAATTATTGAGGGTGTAAACAATGCATTTAAAGCACCGTACGCAGTAACTGACTCATTATATCCACCAAGGGCTTTAGGGTATGGCAAGGACGATTCCGCAAATGTAGGTGTAATTCCAGAGGGCTATGTTCAATTAACTGCGGAGCAAATGGGACTTACTGAGGGAAGCTTCTATAATTCCTCAGGTATAGATACATGGAACGGTACAAGCGACTGGGCGCGTGGCTTTATGGCAACAAAGAAGTTCACAAGAGAGGAGCTTCCCATTGGCACGATTATTGAAATTGCTGAGGGCTGGCAGTATCGCCCTGAGGGCTGGAATTTCAGAGAAACAAGACCGGATAATGTAACTGTTACAAGAATTATAATTGATGAGGATTGGTGGGGCTTTTATGCTGAAAGAGGCTTTAATATCTCACAAATAGATCACTCAACAAGCAATAAGCTTGTAATCACTCTCTCAACCGATGAGGTAGCAAGCACAATCTTTAAGATTATAGTTCCGGAGTCAGCAGTAGAGGAAGCATAGTTTTATACATGTTACGGAGATAAAAATGGACATTAAGCTAAAGGAATGCTTAGAAAACAAGCAGGGAAGCTATATTTTGCCTTTTCTATGGCTGCACGGTGAAAGCAAGGAAAGAATAAAAGAGGAAATATTAGCAATAAAAAACAGTGGCATAAAGGAATTTTGCGCCGAAAGCAGACCCTACGAGGATTTTTGCAGAGAGCAGTGGTGGGAGGATTTTGGCTTTATTTTAAAAACTGCCCGTGAGCTTAATATGGGTGTATGGCTTCTTGACGATAAAAAATTCCCAACAGGCTACGCAAACGGATACCTTGAAAGCGAGGAGCGCGCGCATCTACGCAAGCGCCTTATAAGAGAAATACAAATTGATGTTCTAGGACCTATGCAAAATGCAAAGGTGCTGGTTAATACAAGAATAGACAAAAGCGATAAAATAATTAGCGTAATTGCCTACCGTCATACAGGCAAAAACGAGGAGCTTGATTATAAAACCGCTATTGATTTAACAGACACCCTTAGCGATGAAATGGTATATTGGAGCATACCCGAGGGAGCTTGGCGAGTATGCGTAGCTGTGGAATCTAAGCCATACGAATACAAGGATAGCCGATTCTTTTACTATATTGATATGCTAAATGGCGATTCCTGTCACGCAATGATAGATGCAATTTATCAGCCACACTATGAGCGTTTTAAGGAGTATTTTGGTAATACCTTTAAGGGCTTCTTTTCTGACGAGCCGGGCTTTTTAAACCTTATGGATACATATTACAATACATTAGGTAAAATGTACTCTCCTTACCCTTGGCGAGAGGATTTACCCGAGCTAATTGCAGAAAGCGCAGGCGTTGATGTAGCTACAGTAAAGCTCTGCATAAATGCATTATGGGAGGACTTAGGCGAGATTACATCACTTATCCGTATGCATTATATGGAGGTTGTAACCAAGCTATATAGTGAGAATTTTAGCTATGCACTCGGCAATTGGTGCCGTCAGCATAATGTGATGTATATCGGACATGTTATTGAGGATATGGGCGCACATATGCGCTTAGCCTATGGAAGCGGACACTATTTCCGCGCCCTTGACGGACAGGATATGGCAGGAATTGATATTGTGCTGATGCAGGATATTCCGGGTGCTTCAAATATTACTCACCGTTCCCCTCTGACTGATGGTGGCAAGGCAGATCCTGCATTTTTCCGTTATACCTTGCCAAAGCTGGCTTCGTCCCATTCCCATATTCAGCCGCTTAAGAAAAACAGGGCTATGTGTGAGATTTTTGGCGCTTTTGGCTGGGCAGAGGGGCTTCCCTTTATGAAGGGGCTAAGCGATATTATGCTAGCAAGTGGCATTAATTACTTTGTTCCTCATGCATTTTCACCTACCGAGGAGGACGAGGATTGCCCACCGCATTTTTATAACGGTGGTAAAAATATTCAATACCCACTCTTTAAAAGCCTTATGGAATATATGGGCAGATGCTCCCATATGCTAGACGGTGGCATACATAAAGCAGATGTTGCAGTATTCTATAATGCTGAGGGCGAATGGACAGGTGGCAAAAATCAGATTTTCTTTGAAATTTGCAAGCTTTTAACACAGTCACAAATAGATTTTGATATTATCCCATATGATGCTTTAATAGACGCAACCGTTGAAAACGGACGACTCTGTGTCAATAATGAGGACTATGGCGCGCTAATTATATCCGAGAGTGAAATAATGCCATACGACCGTTTAGAGTGCTTTAAGCGTCTATCCCAAAAGGGACTTCCTGTTATATTTACAGACACATTACCCACAAAATCAGCCGAGGGACACATCATTGAAAATTTACTACCGTATTTTGAAGCAATTCCAACAGATTTGCTAGCCTCACAGCTACAGAAAAGAGGCTTTTATCATATTATCGGTAAAGGCGAGGGGCTTAAGTCACTGCGCTGCTACCATATAAAGAGAGAAAATAAAGACATTTATTTGTTCTCAAATGAGGATATAAACAGCTCTGTTGATGCACAGATTACACTAAAGCAGTGCGGAGAGTGTCTGATTTATGAGCCTTGGGACAATAAATGCTATAGGTCAGAGGCTAAGGATGGTCAACTCCATTTAAAATTAGAAAAGGGAAATATGCTATTTGTTATCTTTGGCGAGGAAATCCCCCAAAGCACCCAATACCTTACCTATGAGATAGAAAGAGCTACACTCCCCCTTACCTTTGATATTTCAATCAATGACGAAAATGAGAATGATTATCATACTATTGCTGCATCCTCTCAGCTATTTGATATTTCTGCGCCGGACAAGCATCCCCGTTTTTCAGGTAAGATAAAATACGAATGTAGCTTTACCTACAAAAAGGATTTTTCCGTAATAGATTTAGGACAGGTGGGCGAAATCGCACAGATATGGCTAAATGGCAAATATTTGGGAGCACGCATTAACGCACCTTATAAATTTAGCATGAGCGAGGCGTTAATTGACGGTGAAAACCACCTTGAAATCATAATAACAACTAATTTGGCACACCGCCGCCGTGATTGGCTATCCGGATATATGCAAATTCCACCGTCCGGAATTATTGGCGAAATTTCATTTTGTAAATATGTAAAATAATATATGTAATCTTAACAATAATTAATAAGCTTTATTAAGGAGATTTTTTATGAAGGTAACCTTTATGGGTGCAGGCAGCACCGTATTTTCCAAAAATGTTTTAGGAGATACAATGCTATGTGATGCATTTCACGATGTGGAAATTGCGCTTTACGATATAGACGAAAACAGACTTGAGGAGTCCTATCTTCTCATATCAAAAATGAACGAGTCTATAAACGAGGGACGCGCTACCGTTAAAAAGTATTTAGGCGTTGACGAAAGAAAGGACGCATTAAAAAATGCTGATTTTGTAATCAATGCAATTCAAGTAGGTCTTTACGACCCTTGTACAATTATAGACTTTGAAATTCCTAAAAAGTACGGACTTCGTCAAACTATAGGCGATACTCTCGGCATCGGCGGTATTTTCCGCGCACTTCGTACAATTCGTGTGCTTAAGGACTTTGCTAAGGATATTGAGGAGGTATGCCCAAATGCGTGGCTTCTTAACTACACAAATCCAATGGCTATGCTTACAGGCTATATGCTAAGATATACTAATGTGAAAACCGTAGGACTTTGTCACAGCGTACAGGTTTGCTCCGAATGGCTGCTTAAGAATTTAGGTATGGAGGATAAGCTGGAGGGCAGACTTGAAAAAATAGCGGGCATTAACCATATGGGCTGGCTGCTTGAAATTACAGATAAGGACGGAAACGACTTATATCCTGAAATTAAAAAACGCGCTAAAGAGAAAAATGCCAACGAAAAGCACGGTGATATGGTGCGTTACGATTATATTGATAAGCTCGGCTATTATTGCACGGAATCAAGCGAGCATAATGCAGAATATAACCCATTCTACATAAAACCAAATAGAAACGATTTAATCGAAAAATTCAATATTCCTCTTGACGAATATCCACGCCGTTGTGTAAATCAGATTGAGGGCTGGCAAAAGCAATATGCGGAGCTTATGTCAGGTGGTAAAATTGAGCATACTCGCTCAAAGGAATACGCTTCACACATTATGGAAGCAATCTATACAAATACACCTTACAAAATCGGCGGTAATGTTATTAATCGCGGTGTTATAACCAACCTACCGTATGATGCCTGCGTTGAGGTGCCTTGCCTTGTTGACGGTGAGGGAATACATTCTACCTTTGTTGGTGAGCTTCCACTTCAGCTTGCTGCTATGAACTCATCAAACATTTATGCCCAAATGCTCACAATTGAGGCTGCGCATACAATGGATAAGCAAAAGATTTATCAAGCCGCAATGATGGACCCCCACACAGGAGCTGAGCTTTCAACAGACGAAATCGTAGCTCTTTGCGACGAGCTTTTTGAAGCACACGAAAAGGCAGGCTACCCAATATTTTAATATCTGTAAATCAAAGAGGCTGACACATTAAGGCATAACCACATCCCACGAAAATAGCAAGATTTAGTTAACTAATAATTGTTTGTAAATAATAAGGTTGAAAAACTATGTTTTTCTCCATTAATGTGGGATGTTATCGCCGTTTTCGCCCCTCCGCGTACGCAAGTACGCGT
>JAGAJV010000047.1 GCA_017625915.1 Clostridia bacterium | reverse complement strand
GACTTACGGAGATATATAACCATAGCGGTGATGATGGCAAAGAGGATCCACCTGTTCCCATTCCGAACACAGAAGTTAAGCTCTTTTACGCCGAAAGTACTTGCAGGGTACTGCTGGGAGGATAGGTAATTGCCGCTTTTATTGCCCCTTAGCTCAGTCGGTAGAGCAACGGACTGTTAATCCGTGTGTCGTCAGTTCGAGCCTGACAGGGGCAGCCATTATGCAGGATTTTGTGAATAAACGCACAAAAATCCTGCATTTTTGTATATTTATGCACTTACAAAATTGACAAAAATGCCATTTTTCATAAAAAGGTTGCAAAAAGTGGTAACAAAATGGTAACTAAAATAGAGGCGTTTTTCCTTATTTTTAAAGGCTTTTCACTCTTTTGATTTTCATATTTTTGTTACATCGCAAAAAAAATCGCCTACGATTTATTCGCAGGCGAATTAACTTTTAATAGGCTTAATTGTAGTCGTAGCTATACTTTTGCATTTCGGTAATTTGTAATTCAGAGCGTTCTTGGAAATGTGTATATACGGTTGTTGTGATAGAACTGTCCGCTTTATGCCCAGCCCAAAGGCTTACAATTTCGCGGCGGATACCACATTCTTGCGCTCTTGTAATAAAAGTATGGCGAAGGTCATGCAGGTGATGGTTAGGAAAGATATCTTTTATACGGTTTGTCAATACGGCGACGGACGCGGTTTTAATTGCTTCAATATCAATAAATGGTAATACACATTTCAACATAGGCGAGATAGGAACACTACGACTTTTTTCTTTCATACCTTTACGTTGCTTGGAAGTAATGATTTTTATCCATTCGCCATCAACAACGATTGAGGCAAGCTCGGAGCGTCGTAAGCCCGTATACATAATAAAGGCGTACGCTTGATTGTAAATGCTTGGATTGCGTTTGAGTTCCTGCAAAAGAGCATATTCTTCCTCTTTTGTAAGCGGAACGCCGTGTTCTTGCTCATAGCGAGCCAATTTAACTTTTGCCATAGGTGACCTTGGTATAATTCCGTCTGCAACAGCATACTCAAAGAATGGAGATAAAAGCTGATAAATTTTCTTTGCTGTACGATTTCTTCCGCTGTTGACAATTTCATTTAAAAGGTCTTGTAATTCAAAAGCTTGTATAGCCTCGATATACTTGTTTTTGAAATGAGGAACAATATATGCGTTCATAGTTTGTATGTAATCTTTATAAGTAACGTCTTTTACAAAAGGCTTTTTAGACGATTCCAACCATTTTTCCATATATGGAATAAAAAGAGTTTTATGCTTTTGCTGGGTTTGTCGTTCTTGAATAACAATAGGTTGTGAAGATAATAAAGAAAGCTTTTCAATAAACCGTTCCTTACAGACGTCAAGAGTCTTACTTGTAGCAGTGATTCGCACTTTATTGATTTGGCAACGGATTAAGAATAAGCCGTCCGCGCGGCGAGCAACGTGTGCGCGGACTTTACCGGTTTTAAAGATTTTTCTAAATTGTTGTGGCATTTTATATGACTCCTTTGTAATAAATTTTAACAAAATAACGATTTATATTTTACTTGCGCACGCTGTCTTCTACGCCATACGGTTACACGGTCGATGTCAAGAAATTCTGCGATTTCATAGCAAGTCATACCTGCCATATAGCAATCAAGAACAACGCGGTCACGAGGTTTAAGGTTAAGCAATTCAATTTTGTTATCTACTTCGGTATAATCTTTTTCTTGATAATGGTCGATATCCACCGAAAGTTCTTCTGCGAAATAATCAATATCGCAGGCGCGCTTATTATGTCTGCGCATTCTATCTACGTG
>JAGAJV010000046.1 GCA_017625915.1 Clostridia bacterium | reverse complement strand
GCTCACCCATTAAATATTAAATTCTATTGAATTGCTTTCGTTCAAGTGGTATAATTTAAGCATAGATTATCAATTGAAAGGAGAATGCTAAATGAATTTTGCATGGAATGATTATTCTTCTGAATATGTAGAAAAGATAGAAGTCTTTCTTGACAAAGAGGCTATTAAATATACAAGCTGTGAAGATGGCTTTAACAATTTTTATACATATTGGTATAACGAGCTTGGCGAAAGCAACTTTTGGTGCAAGGTCATTCTAATTGAAAGCGAACCAATTGCTGTCGTTGCTCTAGCTAAGGCTCCAGATAATGTTTTCACAATACAAGAATTCATAGTTTCTCCAAATCACAGAGGAAAAGGCTATGGTTCGGCAATTTTAAAGGAGTTATTGGCACACTCGAAGAAAATTATAGGACAGGATATTTTTGTAGCAAAAGCAGTAATATATCCCGATAACATAGCAAGTCAAAAAGCCTTTCAAAAAGCAGGATTTGTATATACCAGTGCTCACCCAGACGGAGACGCTTGGTATTATCAATATATAAAACCAAATATTAGACAATTAACTTGTGAGGATTTAAAAACAGATTTTTTGAATGGATTTAATCATAATCAAACTTGGAACAAGCAATGGGTGAAGGAAAATAACTCTTGGGTGCTTAAAGACTGTGTAATGTCAAGAGAGTGGGACAACGAAAAGCGAGAATGGATTCCTACATATTTGCTTGAACAAATTAACAGAGGCGGAGCAACTATTGGAGCATATGTAAAAGATAAATTGGTCGGATTTTGTTCTATTGACGGAACTTTACACAATGGTTATGCAAATATGACAATGCTATTTATAGATGATGATTATAAGCGTTTAGGTATTGGCAAAAAACTGTTTCTATCAATATCTGAAAAAGCAAAGACAATAGGTGCTGAAAAGCTATTTATATCGGCAATACCTTCACAAGATACAATTACATTTTATATGGCAGTGGGTTGTAAGGATGCAATATATTTACCAAATGAATTTTTGGACTCACCAAACGATAGATATTTAGAATTGGAATTAGGAAAAAAGTAATGAACGATTGTTTAATTTGTAAACGAATTAAAATGATAAAAAATAATGAAAATCCCTATTTTGTGAAAGAGTTAGAAACAGGGTATGTTGTTTTGGGCGACCATCAACGGTTTAAGGGTTATACATTGTTTTTATGCAAAAAGCATGTGACGGAGCTTCATCATTTAGACCACGATTTCAAAATAAAATACTTAGAGGAAATGTCGCTTGTAGCTGAAGCTGTTCAAAACGCTTTCGGCGCAGAAAAAATGAATTATGAATTGCTTGGTAATGGAGATACACATGTGCATTGGCATCTGTTTCCACGAAATACAGGCGACACACCCGAAAAAGGTCCAGTATGGTGGCTTCCTAAGGAAGAAATGTGGAATGACAAATATAAGCCATCAAAAGAAGAGCTTTTAGCATTCAAAAATAAACTATTACAAGAAATAAACAAACTTTTATGAAAGGATAATATGAAACTTATTTTATCATCTTGCGATTTTAGAAACGAGAACTCAAGGCAATGTATATTGGATAATATAGGATTGCCTATTGAAAACTGTAGGGTTTTATATTTTCCCAATGAAAAGGCAACATATGAGCGTATACATAGTGACTTCTATATAAATAGGCTTTTAGAGTTTGGTTTTGCAAAGGAAAATATTATAGTTTTTGATTACGATTCTTCATCAAATTTTGCTAACTTAAAAATAGACGCAATCTATATAAGTGGAGGAAATACATTTAAAATGCTACAAAACATTAAAAATTGTAGCTTTGATAAAAAAATAGTAAATTATGTGCATAACGGAGTTGTATATATCGGCGGTAGTGCTGGCGCACATATTGCATCAAAGAATATATATCACGTAAAAAACTTTGACACCTGCGAGGCTGATTTTGCAGATTATCAAGCACTTGGTTTGTTTGATGGGATTTTAGTTTGCCATTGTACTAAGGAGCGAGAACAATTGGCAAAAGAAATAGAAAAGAATTCGATTTATAAGCTGTATTGCTTAACGGATAATGACAGCTTGGTAATTGACAATTAGACTATGAAAAGAGACAAATATGGAAAAACACATAGAACAATACATAGAGAAAAATTTATTTGGAAACGACCAAAAATCGCATTGGAGTTCGTGAAATATTTAAGGGAAAAGAATTTAGAATTTTACAAGGACGAAGGTGCCTGTTGGAAGGACAAAATTTACTATTGGGTTAGATATAATCAAGAAAAATGCGTATGCTTTATAGCAATTAAAGACCCGGACGAGCCTAATCGAAATTGGACTGTTTGGTCAGATGACATAAGTTCTAATTATCTTGCAAACTACCCAATAGAAGAAAATTTGAAAGAAACTGCTTGGAAATATGTTGATAAGTGTGGTTTATGTGGTGGTTGTAGCGGTGGAAAGCCAAAAGAAATTTTCGGCAAGAAATTTTCACGAGTATGCTGCTGCACCTTTAGAATTGATAACCCAAGCGAAAAAGAGCTGCCATTTATGAAGAAAATGGTTGATATAAAAATCGGTGAAATACAAAACAACAGATAAATTGAAATTATGGAGGATTTAGTATGTCTGATTTT